>JALHSX010000079.1 GCA_022865445.1 Thermoplasmata archaeon
GGGCATTTCTCGCATCTTCTGAAACCCGATGTCGCCATTGTGCTTCGCTGCTCTCCTTCCGTGCTCGAGAAGCGCCTGAAAAGGAAGGGATGGGACGAAAAGAAGATTCGGGAGAACGTGGAGGCCGAAGCGGTCGACGTGGTCTTGGTCGAAGCTCTCGAGAATGTTGCCGAAGTCTGCGAGATCGACACGACTCACAAGAAGCCCGGTGAAGTCGCCAAGGCCATCGAGGACATCATCGCGGGAGAAAGGAACAAATATCGTGCAGGCAATGTTGACTGGAGCGAGGAGGTTCTGAGCTGGTTCTAGACAACTATCGCAGCGAGGCAGACAAGATCCTCTCTCCCGCGGCGAAGCGTCTCAGCAACGTCAACCCGAACTACATCTCGCTAGCGTCGCTCGTGTTCGCGATACTCGCAGCAGTCTTCTTTGCAATTGATTGGACCGCTGCTCTACTGATTGCTGCAATCATGGTTCTTGTGAGCGGCTTCCTAGACGCTCTCGACGGGAAGGTCGCCCGAATCTCATCGAAGGCGTCAAAGCGCGGTGATTTTGTCGACCACGTCATCGATAGGTACGCAGACGCGATAATACTGGCTGCGATTGGTCTGAGCGTCAGGTGCCCCGTGTCGTTCGCCTTGTTCGCCGTGATCGGTGTGATGCTTGCCAGCTACATGGGAACCCAAGCTCAGGCGCTGGGCCTGAGCAGGGAGTACAAGGGACTACTTGGCAGAGCAGACAGGATCGCTGTCCTTGTTGTCGTCTCATTGATTCAGTACGTATTCGAAATGTCCGGAACCTCTTCGCTCGACATCAACGACATCTTCGGCTATTCGCTCATCGCGTGGATGATGATTTATTTCGGTCTCGCTGGCAACATCACCGCTCTGCAGCGCGCTCACACAATCTGGAAGTCACTTCCCTGACCTGAATGCCTTTCCCTTGACCCTGTAGTAGTTCAACGGGTGTTTGATCCTGTTGCACAGAGCGTCCGGGTCGAAGCAGATCCCGTAGCTCTTCATCGTGCTGCACTCGGGCGGAGTGTATTCGGTGCCTGATATCTCCCCAGTTATGTGATCGACCTGATACTTGCTCTTCCTCTCGTCGAAATCGGGAGCGGTCGAGAAGGTCTCGAGGATCTCGTCGGAGTCCATGCCGAGTTTGTGCAGGAATGACACCAGCGCGAACCTGCCAGTGTGGGGGACGTTCTCGCCTGCTCTGATCATCGACAGCAGCTTCTTCATGCAGGGCGGGAACCTCACGATGCTGAGCCTCCCCATCCCCTGAGCGCGGTGTTCCTTCCTCCTCTGTTCCAGAGTCTGCCTTATCTCGTCTATCTCGCGCGAGAATCTCTGGAGAATCTCGTCATTGACCTCGAGAGGCAGCTCGGAGGAGATCCTTTCTGTGAGCATCTGCTCGATTATCCTCACGAGCCTGAACTTGTTGATGAGCACTCTGCCATCTCGGATCCTCTGGTTCACGAGCTTCCAGGATTTGCTCCTCATGGTCGCTGAGAACCTCAGGAAGTCGGCGAAATCGACAGAGAATCCACCATCATCCGTTGAGACATCGAGGCCGAGCTCATCCGTCACTTTCATGACGAACTCGGTGCTCTCGCCCTTGAGTCTCTCGTTCGCCTTCTTCGCCTCGGCTATCGCGTATCTCCTCACGAAGGCAGGGTCCGCGACAGCAGAAACGATCATTCTGGCGATCGGGTAGCTGAGCAGCTCAATCGTCGCATCTATCTTTGAGGAGACGGGGTGATCGTCGATGGAACCGTCATCAAGGGCTTCCATCACGCGCCCTCTTCCCTGATAGCGCGCGCGCTCGTACGCGACGCTTGAGACGAGTTGATCGAGAGAGATGCCCGCATCTCTCAGGTACTTGGCCGACTCCTTCAGAAACGGGTATTTCGCAGCCGTTGATACTTCCACGCGCTCCCCTCCTCCCACTCAAATCGAGAGGTTCGTAC
>JALHSX010000080.1 GCA_022865445.1 Thermoplasmata archaeon
GCGTCGAAGTGCGATGCGCCGACATACTCCTCTGCTCCCGTGAAGTATGTCGCATATATCGTCCACGAACCCCTCGGGACCTCCATGTTGATCCATCCGAAAGCGTCAGCCTGGCCCGTGATGGCCTCGGTCGGATCGTAATCGTTGGACGCCATGAACACAGCATAGGCAGCGGGAGATCCCCCGAGGAGCACCTGCGCCTTTATCGTAGCCCGTGGGAAGACCGTGAGATTCCTGACCAGCACCTGCGAGGACGAGAGGTCGATCAGCGCATTGAACAACAAGTCATTTGGCGCGCTGGTTGTGAGGATGTAGTGTACGGAAAGTATCGGGTCGTAGGCGTATGTGCCATTCTCGTTCGTATACAACGTGCGCATAACGCCGTTGGAAAGATCGGTCAAGATCAAACCAATGTTCGCCGCTGGCGTACCGTTCGCATATGTTATGTCGCCAATGACTCCGCACACCGGAACCGCCAGCTTCTGTTCCGACTTGACACCTGCGGTGATGTTAGTCCCGCTGGCCATGGATATATTGGAGCCGAACAAGTACGCTTTGAAATCGTACTGTCCAGGTGGCAAAAGGACATCGAATGTCCCATCGGTCGCATTGATCGCATATTGCCTGTTCGTCTTCAGTTCCTTCGCGGTGACCATCACATCGGGGATTAGCTTGTCCGTGTCAGCTGTATAGTTGCCATCGTCGTTGACGTCCCAGAATATGTCACCGGTGGTCTCCGACCCTTTCATCTTGAAGTCCTTGGTGATGATGTAGTCGGGAACACCGTTGTTGTCGAGGTCTTCGTTCACCCTCATAGCCTGGTCGTCCGTGACATTGAACTGTATCTCTGCTATCACATTGGAGCCGGTCATTGCGATGTTCTTCGCATCTCCTGTCGACATCACGATCGTGACGTTTCCGAAAGGAGCGAGCAACGAGTACTGACCTTTGCCGTCCGTCAACACGCTCCCGTGAGGTATTCCGTACTCATCCTGGACAGTGGCACGCACGCCCGCGACAGGATCGCCTTCCTCCGTCGTCAGAGTGCCGTTGACGTACGCTCCCTTGTAGTACTCGAGGAAGACCGCACCCGCGGTGTACACAACGCTAGCGCTTTGGTCGACCACACCCTGCAACTGGCCACTGTCTATCAGCTTCTTCTTGGCAATGGCCTCCTCCAGGCCTATGGCCCGCCAAGCGTCCGGATGATCCTTGTATTCGGGATCTGGGTACGGGTTGTAGTATGTGGTCCTGTAGACCATTCTGAAGTGCGTCATGTTCCAGGCCGGCTCTCCCGGGTAGTTTGACATTGTCTGACCTGATAGGCCGGGGATGCCGTCGTTGGATTGGCCTATGTCCGTGCCCATGTAGCCGCCCATCGCCCTGTAGAGCATGCTTTTGTAGAACATGTCCTTGTAGACGATCGCATAGTCGACGATGATCATGTCACTGGTGACCTGGTCCAGCGAATACTGCTGGCCGTTCTGGTTGACCGCCTGGATCTCGTAGAAGTCTATCGGGGTAGAACCATCGGCTATCCGCCTGTCGGAGAGCTTGGCTGGCGCGTAGAAGATGCCAGTGTCCTGGCCGGAGCGTGGGAACATCCTCGAGTCAACGCTGAAGTATCGTATGCTCCACCCCGTCATGTCGCACAGCTCACCGTAGAGGGAGACGAGTCTGTCTAGACCGATCTTGGACAGCTCAACCCTCGCGGCAACGATCCTCGCGTTGGCATCGCTCAGGACGCTGTCCATTGGACCATAGGTTGAAGAGTCAGCGAGCACCTCGTTGATTATCGGCTGCCCGGGACCATAAAGTATCTGCGCCATGCGGTCCGAGTCCACACCGTACTTTTCGAACAGGGCAGAAACCTGATCTTCCATGTGATTCGATATGGATCCTTGAATCAGACGGTACGCAAAGATCGCGATCGCTTCCTGCTCGCTCTGTGCCATTAAGACGTTACCAGTCAGCTGGTAGCCGTTCTGGAAGTTGTCGGCGACAGTCGGGTGTTTGCCTGCCTGCACCGCCTCGAAACCGTAGTCCCACCAGGAAACGTATGCCGGTTTCTCCGAATCTGGGGCGATATCAGCATCGCGTTGCGCGAACCAATCCCACGCTGCTGGGAAGTAAAACCTGGGCAATGGAAGTGAGTACCCGAAAGCCCCGAGATACCAATCAGACCCGTTCACCTTGTCATAGCCCGAGGGCCTCATGAACTCTGGGAAGCTAGAGTAGATCTGCTTGTCCATCGCGGTCTTTCTCTCAGATGGTATCCCGGCATCTGCGCCATACCAGACGTTTGGCAGAACGACCAGGAATGCAAGGAATAGAGCGCCGACAACGTGCCTTATCTTGACGCTCTTTCTGATGACCCTGAGATACGAACCGCTCGCACCCACGAGGGATTTGCGCACGCTGTTGAAGTCCAGCCTGTCAACCATCATGACAGTAACCCACGCCGCGGAGATCGCGAATGCAGGGGCAGCGTTGAACATGAATCTCGCCGCTGATATCGCCATGAATATGGCGGCTCCAAGCCAGACCACGATGAATATGTACTCAGTGGTCGCTCTTTTCGGGACCTTGAGCAGAGCCCATATCAGACCTATCAGAGACATGAAGAACGTGACCATCCCGAAACCGAGGGCCAGCTCACTGAACACGGGTGCCTTCGCCTCCGCAATGGTCGAGTAGAGCTTGTTCTGGACGAAATATCCCTGGCCGCTGAGGATCGCCTGGCCCAGCGCAGGGTCGATCACATTGATGATCAGCACACCTATGACCAGGAGTGTGATGATGGCCGGGAGCGTGAGCGTCCACGGATAGTCCCTGGAGACGACGAACATCATTCCAAAGATGATAGAGGCGAGGAACAGATACACTGGGACATCGAACCGGACCGGAATCAGTGTCTGCTCATAGTACACCGGGAACGACATCAGGAATCCGAAACCCATAGCTATGAACACGATCAACGTGATGCTCGTGGAGTCGAAGTTCTTGAACTTGTTCAGGACGATCTGTATCACATAGTAAACGAGTATGAGCACGGTCGCGTAGCCGAACCCGACCCAGGTCATGATGACGGAACCGTAGGCGACCCCGGCCAAGAGTGAGTACAGGATCGCCTTCTTGCTGTGCGTGAAATAGTCTCGCAACCCGCTTTTGATGCTGACAAAGCTCCGCCAGCTTTCGACCCATTTCCTGTGCTCCTGCGTCTTGACAGCTTTGAGCAGGAAGTAGAAAGTGAGCACTATGAAGAACAGGATTATGGAGTCGTGGTCGGCGTCTGAGAGCACGCTCCTCTGGATGTGGCTCGGCATGATCGCTAGGAAGAAGGCTGCAACCAAGCCGGCGCGTCGACCGAAGGTCTCCTTCCCGAGGAGGAAGGTCGGGACCACCGTCAAAGCTCCCCAGAAGGCCGTCGACCACAGGAATGTCCAGCCGAGTGCGTCATCAAGCGACCCGAACATGCTCTGTGCAATCGTCGCTGGAACGACAACAGACATGCTGAACAACGGTGGACGCGGATTCCTGATCCCGTCAGGGAAGTTGATCAGAGGATCCCAGTACATCTGCTTTCCAGTGTCAGCAGAGTAGTGTATGATCCTCTGCCAGTAGTACGAGTCAGAGCCGCCAGATACTAGGTATCCGTTGCTGGCAGCCATCTCGTACCCGAAGTACGAGCGGATGAAGAGAGCAAGAACGAAGATGAAGAACAGCATGAAGAGGGACGGCCAATTGGCGGTCATCCACTTGCTGAATTCACTCGGTCTCCCGTCCCCCCTCTTGATCTTGGACAGAAAAGACCTCGGAGGGCTTTCCCTTACCTCGGCCAAAGATTGTGCCACCTGGTGATAGTAGCCCACCGATACCGAGGGTGCTATATATACGTTGTCCGGAAGACACGCTCAGAATCTGCCGCTGGAAAACATCATCTGGCATGTCACGATTTGTCATCATGCTGCCTGCGTTTCTCGACGCCCCGCCCGGCTCATAGACCCTCTTTGACCTCGTCCGCAAGAGCCTTTGCTGCGCCGCCAGGGTCGGGAGCGTCGTAGATCGCCCTTCCGACGATTATGTAGTCCGCTCCGGCTCGGATAGCGTCTGAAGCCTTGCCACCCTGTGCTCCCACACCGGGGCTGATTATCTCGAGGCCACCGATGATCTTTCGTAGAGCGGCGATTCTCTCGGGCCTCGTTGCGGGCGCGACTATGCCGCGCGCGCCAGCAGATTTCGCAAGGGCTGCGA
>JALHSX010000081.1 GCA_022865445.1 Thermoplasmata archaeon
GTCATCAACGAACTTCCTGAGCTCCCGCAGTACCTTTACCGAGTCGGTGCCCACGACTTTGCAGTATCCCGCGCGCACGGCCTCCGGTCTTTCGGTGCTCCTCCTCATGACGAATACCCTCTTCTTCATGACCGGCGAGCAAGCCTCCTCCTGGATGCCGCCGGAGTCCGTGATGATGAACTTGGAGTTCCTCATTAGCACGAGCATGTCGAAGTATCCTGCTGGAGGCAGCAGTTTCACGTTGCTGGACTTCTCCAACTTATCCTTCAGGTTGTACTCTCTCAGCCTCAAGTCGGTTCTCGGATGAAGGGGAATCACGACTGGCAACGGGCAACCGACGAGGACCTTCACGATGTGTTCCAGTGTTGCTGGGTTGTCGACGTTCTCTGCCCTGTGAAGAGTAGAGAGCGCGAAGTTCCCCCACGGCACATCCCACATGATCTTAGGGTTCTTCAGCGCCTTTGGGGTGTAGGTGAGGGTCGCGTCGATGATCGTGTTGCCGGTTTTGAATATCTTCCCCCAGACACCTTCGCCTTTCAGTATCTTGACCGAGTCCTCGGTGGGCGCGAACAGGAAGTTGGATGCGTGGTCGGTCAGTCTGCGGTTGAGCTCTTCCGGCATCCGCAGGTCGTAGCTCCTCAAGCCAGCCTCCACATGACCGACTCTTAAGTGCTTCTTCATCGCGCCAATCGCGCCTGCGAGAACCGTGTTCGTGTCGCCCTCGACCAGGACGCAAGCCGGCTTGGACGCTTCGAACTCCTTCTCGAACTTGATGATGGCGTCGCCCGTCTGCTGACCGGGCGAACCCGAGCCCACGCCCAGGAACGCTTCCGGCTCCGGCAGCTCAAGCTCCTCGAAGAATACTTTCGACATCTTGTAGTCGTAGTGCTGGCCTGAGTGGACCAGTCTCGGGAGCAGCTTGGTCTTCTTCAGGGCGAAGTAGACTGGAGCCATCTTGATTATCTCGGGGCGGGTGCCCACGACAACCGATACTAGCATTGAGGGGACGGATGCAGGTACTGGAAGATAACCGTATTGAGGGTATCCGCAGTAAGAAATATAGAAGAGGGGGTTCCTTCGTCATCTTGGAGGGAGAGGAACGAGGTGCCCGGGCTGTGGTTCTGAGAATGTCGAAAAAGCAGCATTCTGCGAGAGGTGCGGCCAGCGTCTATTCTCTCCCGCGGTGTACACACCGCCTGTTACCTACCAGGAGCCTGTGAAAAGAAGGCTCGTGACTTGGGTCAAGTTCTTGCCGTTCCTGGGCCTGATCATTATCTTCCTGGGGGCAGTGCTCTATGGCCTCGCTATCAGCAACATCTTCCACACAGCTTCGAACCCCAGTTGGGATCCGTACGGAACGGGGGATAACTTCGCGAGCGACGTGAGGATCCTGCTAGCCTCATATGCCGTCATGATCCTCGGTGGTGTCGTGCTCCTCGCATCGTTCATCGTTCTAGTCATAAAATCCGACTAGGCCCGCGCATCCGAAAGCACGAAATCTTAAGAACCATGGAGACAATCCACCCGAGGCTCCGAGTCATACTGACTCGGGGCACAAAGGGGGGGAAGATGAACAGGACAGCAGTAGCAGTGTCATTAGCATTTGTGATGACGGTCTTGGCGGCCGTGCCGCTCGTCGGCGGAGCTCCGACGACAGGCACCGGCAGCTCTTCAGGGCTTACGCCCAATGAGGCCAAGATCATAAATGGGCTTGACTACGACAACGCCTGGAGACACCTGGAGTATCTCTCGAGCTTGGGCGAGAAGGCCGCGGGAACGCCTCAGGAAGCGTTGGCGCAGTCCTATGTCTACAAGGAGTTCTCGAAGTTGCCCATGGATGAGATATGGTGGGAAACCTTCCCCGTAGAGCAATGGATCCATTACGGGACCAAGCTGAAGGTCGTCAGCAACGGGTACGAGGACATTCCGACCGTGACCCTCGGCAGCGGTCCGTCGGTCTGGGGCGAGAATGACTACAAGCCATACTACTTCGGAAATGCGAATGATGGAAAGACTCTCATCGCGGATCTGGTCGACGTCGGCCTTGGAACCGCAGCGGACTTCGACGCTGTCGGCAATGTCGCTGGCATGATAGCTCTCGTCCACAGGAACGACGACATCCAGGGCTGGCCAGACACGGCAGCAAGGGAGGCGCAGCTGCACGGGGCTTTGGCCGTGATGTTCTACGGATACTACACAGGCAACGACCTGCCAGAGGGAATCAAGCAGGACTCGTCGTTCTCTCCGATGCCAGCGATCTCGATCTCACCGATATCTGCCTGGCACCTGCAGGATCTCCTCGCAGCAGGCCCAGTGACCGTTCAGATAGATGGCAGGGTCGATATCCTTTCCGAGAAGTTCTCCAAATCGATCAACGTCGCAGCAGTGATGCGGGGAACTACCAGACCGAACGAGTACGTCGTGATCTCCGGGCACATCGACACATGGTGGGACGGTTCGAGCGACGACTGCTCCTCGATAGCAGCGATGCTGGAGCTGGCGAGACTGCTCTCAGAGGCGAGAGCGGCCAGACTGTTCACGAACGAGAGGACTTTCATCTTCAGCTCAGTTGGAGCGGAGGAGGTTGGCGGACCTGACGGCACGTGGTACAACTGGCTGGTCGGCTCGTACGAGTTCGTGCTCGCTCATCCCGAAGTAATGAACGGCCTCGCTGTCGAACTGAACATGGATGGAGTGAGCTTCACGAGATCCTCGGGAAGGTACTGGATCGAGAACACCTGGGAGACGAACTCCATGGTGTCCAAAGCTATCAGCGACCTCGGAGTAGGGGGAATGGTCGGCTTCTACAACCCGATCTGGTCCTGGACGGACGCGTGGTCCTTCGGCGCGAAGGGCGGAGGCTCTGCGATACAGATGATGTGGATGGCGGGCTTTGACCCGTACTACCACACCCAGTTTGACGACATGGCGGTCCAGGGACATGAGCTGCTGGACCTCGTGCTAAAACTCCACGGACTGATGGCGATGAGGGCTGCCAACGCACTCGTCCTGCCTCTAGACCTCACGGCCACATGTGATTGGGCTGCGGCTCGGCTGAAGACCGAGAAGATGACAATCCCGGCAGAGGCGAAGAACATCGATAAGGCACTCAGCGCGTTGAGCGGTCTCAGAGCCCAGGCTGTCGCGGCGAACGGATACGGCAAGATCCTGACCGATATGTACGCGAAGGCCTCGACGCCCGCGGAGAAGAAGGGAATATGGAACCATGCGAACGAGCTGAACAGGGCGATCATAGATGCGAGA
>JALHSX010000082.1 GCA_022865445.1 Thermoplasmata archaeon
GGACGACATCAAGGGCAACATCATGATCACTCCGTATCTGCCGGAGGGGGAGGGCCGAGGCAAGAGCCCCGTGCAGATCGTTTCCGGGGGGCCGGACACAGAACATAGCCCGATCAAGCTGCACTATGTGAAGATGATCTCCATGGCCACGAAGAAGATCTACATCCAGACGCCCTACTTCGTGCCCGAAGAACCCATCCTGGCAGCCCTGGAGATGGCCGCGCAGTCGGGAGTGGACGTCCGCCTCATGATCCCCTGCAAGCCGGACCACCCGTTCGTGTTCTGGGCATCCACCTTCAACGCGGGCTACCTGCTGAAATCAGGAGTGAAGGTGTACAAGTTCAATCGCGGCTTCATCCACGCCAAGATATGCGTCATCGATGACCAAGTGGCCAGCGTTGGCAGCGCCAACTTCGATATGCGCAGCTTCGAGCTGAACTTCGAGACCAACGCGGTCATCTACGACGCCGAGGTGGCCCGGGCCATCGGCAAGGAGTTCCTCAAGGACGTCGCGGAGAACAGCGACCAGATGACCCTCAAAGAATACTCCGCCCGGGGCACGCTGGTCAAGTTCAAGGAGGCGATTTCGCGCCTCTACACCCCGATCGCCTGATCACTTCGGCTCGTCTTTCTACAGCTGATTCCGCAGCCGGCGGATATAGTGCTTCATGCGGTGGACGTTCTGCTGGTAGTTGATTGCCATGGCGGGCACGAAGTAGCGGCTGTGCTTGGTCAGGACAACGACGCCGGTCTCGATCTTCCTCAGCAGGCCCTTCTCGCAACCGATCACCACGTTCCGTCGCGACGCCACCGCATCGAGGAAGCCCTCCAGGGTGTCCTCGGGCGCGCATGTCACCACCTCGCCCGCATCGGAGAGCAAATGGCCGTCCGTTCCCCCGGTGAAGGACATGTTCCTCTCCTCCGCCAGCTTCATGGCTTTGAGGTTCACCCAGTGTGTCATGGCCCCGCAGATCACCTCGAAGCCGTCGAAGCGCTTCGCAATCTCGATTGGGAGGTACTTGCCCTCGATGCACTTCAGCAGCCCCTTGTTGAAGAGCAGGTAGCCATAGGGGTGGGCGGCGATGGTGACGCAGTTGTAGCTCTCGGCCCGGTCGATGATCTCCTGGGTGCCGAGCTTGATGGCCAGCCAAGGGCTTCCCTGCCGGTTCGGCTCGATATGCCGGCGGAAGAAGTCCTCCAGGTCCCCAGGCGAATAGAAGTAGGTGAGTATGTGAGGCCCGTCGAAGGCGCTTACTTCCATGCCTGGGACGATCAGCAGGTCGCCCCTCTCCTGGAAGGCGTTCAGCGAGCCGGAGATGACGTTGTGGTCTATGACGGCCAGGCCGAACCCGGTGCGCCTGGCTTTGGCGAGCACCTGATGCACACTGACGTGGCCGTCCGAGTGGTTCGTGTGGAAGTGCATGTCGACGGCCGTGAGTCCTTCCTTCCGCAACTGGGCCAGGTCCGGGACTTCGAAACGCACCTTCTCGCTGCTGTCATCGGAGCGCGGCATTTCAACTCGCCCGAGATAGCGTCGCGCGGGATTTAAGAAGGTATGTTAGCCCCTTCGTTCGACGATAGTTGTCTGGATGCAAAGTATGGTGGGCCCAACCGGACCAGAACCGTGGAACAGCCAGATAATGAAAATCCGATTTCAATTCAGTAGCGAAAGTGCAGGGCCAGTCCGACAAACCCTTTGACCTTTTCCTTCTTTTCTTCTCAGTCTAGCGAGAGATTGAGGGGACCGGGCGAGTATTGAACTTGTTCGAGCCAGACATTCGTTGGCTCGGTTCAATTAGAAAGAAATTACACGAAGGCGTCCGCAAACTCTTTCCTCTTTTCATTCTTCTCTATCACCAGGTCGGGTAGTCGCTACCGTTCCTAATCACAACGCCGTAAGCGACGGTCGGCTCGGGCTCGTCGAGATCTTCGATCTCGAAATGTGTTAGTCTATCGGTGGAGTGCGTGTCGAGCCACTCGACCTCAACGATGTCGCCAATTCTTTGCCCAAGCTTATGCGTCAAGCCCCAGCTGTTCCGCAATCTCCAACGCCTTTCGATATTCTGTCAAGCGCAGCGGTTTCGATATCTCTTCATAGTTACTGGCCCTGTGCTCCGGGTGGTACTGGGCCATCACGTTGACTTTCACGTCATGCAGGTTCTCTGCGATCCAAGAGAGCACAGGACGCGTGCAGCACTCGATGTGCCCTGGGAGGACGAGATGCCTGATGATCATCTCTGCTTGCGCCCTTGCCGTGATGTGATTTCTCTCTATTATCCTCATGTAGTTTGGTGCGTTGGATAACCTGAGCGCGCATTCGTCATTGCCGTATTTGAAATCGGTAAGATAGACATCGATGATCCCGTCCAGGAGCCTCATTGCCTCCTCGGTCAGATACATGTTGGAATTCCAGACTTGGGGAAGATTCGCCCTGCACTCCCGAAGGACTTCCAGAATGTAAGGGAGATTCGATGTCGGATCGCCGCCGACCCAATTCACGTTTCTGGCAAGTCTGAGCGGGCTTCCTGATCCTGCCCCTCGGTCCGTTCTGCCGCTTTTCGATTCGATCATCTTCGCCAAGGTTCTCGCACTAATTGTGGTTCCAGAGTCAGGTTTGGTGCTGATATCCCAGTTCTGGCAGAAGACGCAGTTGAAGGTGCAGCCAGAGAAGAAGATGGTATAGGATGGTACGAGATCCGGTTCTTCGCCCATATGCAGGAACTCGCGGCTTACCATGGCCTCCAAGACTCCGCAATGGCCTGTCTCCATCGAGCTTCTTTTCGCTCCGCATCTCCGCTCGCACAATCGGCAATTATCCAACATCCGACGTCCCAGCTCGACCTTCAGGTCCATTAAGGAGGTCTCTTCTGTTCGTTTTCTGGGGCGTACTAGTGCCGACTCATGGGCTCTCCAGAGGCTTCCTTCGTCCGATTTGAGGTCAACATCGACTCTATCCTCTCTGGTCTTCAGATACCTGGCTCTCACTTCTCCTTCGAGGATTCCGTAGTAGTTGGAGAGCGAATTCGAGGACATCTGATATCGTAGTTGTGCCAGCGCACATTTAATACTTTCAGGTGCCGTCCGCGATTCGATGCGCGTAGCTTCAGTTGACGATGCACTCATCCACCCTGGCCTCCAGATGAAGCGCCCTCCACCCGAGCCTTTTCTGCAGCTTGGTGCCGAAGCACCATGAACGGAGCCATCCAACAGCCGTAGTGGCAGAAGGAGCGTTTCCCGGAGGCGAAAGACATCGCTGCGATCACGCAGAGGAAGAGAAGGAAGACCACAAGGGAGGACAGGTCGCTCATGGAGACACCGTGCCAGGTCATGTACAGAGGGTCGATCCTGTGAGCGGCCTCTGATATCGTGTCGTCGGGTTGTTATCCTAGCAAGACCATTACGTGACGAGACCTTCAGGAGAGGAAATGACCATGACGTTTGAAGTCGCAGCAACAAAGCCGACTGTTTCCTTCCATGTTTTCGAGAAGATCGACATTCGCGTCGGGACAATCGAGCTTGTCGAAGACGTCAAAGGATCGGACAAGCTCGTGAAGCTGACCGTGGATTTCGGCGACAGGAAGGGGACTGCGCTGGTGGGGATGAAGAAGGAGCGGAGCAATCCGAAGGAGATCGAGGGGAAGCAGACGCTGTTCATTGTGAATTTCGAGCCTCGGAGAATGATGGGCCAGGTGTCGGAGGCGATGCTGTTAGATATCGGATATCCCGACGGGATCACTCCTGTGCTCGCGATTCCCGAGAAGCCTGTGCCCAATGGTGCGAGGGCAGGGTAGTCTGAGGGGATGAGTCGGCGCGCCCGCGAGTTTCGCAGGGCGGCTGAACCAACGAAGTTATATTCCATGAAGGACCATTCTTGGGATGGTGGCGTTCCATGAAATGGCGAGTTGCCGCGATACTAGTGTCAGTACTATTGGTCCCGAGTTTCCTGTTGTTCCAGCCAACAGCGCAGACTGCTCAGCGAGCGGGTGTTCTTGTCTACTCCATTCACGACCCCATTGACATAGATGGCAACGCCCAGTTCACAAATGCGAGCGGTGTGGTCTGGGGCAGTGGAACACCGAGTGATCCCTACATAATTGAGGGATGGGAGATCGATGTTTCTGGAGACTACGCCGTCGACGGCATCAGGATTTGGCACACCGATGCGCATTTCATTGTCAGAGACGTCTATGTCCGTTCCATCTTGACCGCAGCGAACGTCGGGATAAGTTTTCATAGTGTCGAGAGCGGATCAATTGTGAACGCGACCCTGGAGAACCTGGTTGGGGGTGTCATATGCTTTTCACTGGGCGAAAACCTGACTGTTGAGAAATGCGTCTTCAGGAACTGTACGACTGGATGTGCGGTGTACGAGGCGCACAATATCACGGTAACCAGCAACACCTTCTCGGGAAGTTATGTCGGCCTCCAGTTTGCGAACGGCAACAACGTCACAGCGAGCGACAATTCGCTCACAATGAATTCGGCGTTCAACATCGAGCTCACGCATATGAACGATTCCGTCGTCTTCGACAACCGCATAGCGAAGAGCTCTGGGGAGGGTGTTCACCTTGCCGCCTGCAGAAACGTGACTCTTCAGGACAACGTGCTCGAATCCTCTGGCCAGGTCGCATACGGATTCGGCATCTACGTCGGGGAATCCACTTCGAGCAAGATCTACTACAACAAGATAACTAGTCAGAACCTCACGGCCGACCACAAGGCTCTTGGGATTGACTTCTCCAGCCACATCCAGATCGTAGGCAACCGCATAGCACAGGTTGATGTGATGAGGATGGCGCACTGCAACAACATGAGCCTGTACCTCAACAGCTTCGTCACCACTCAGCTGCCGATCCTGGTCAACGTCACAGGCTCATTCTGGGACAACGGGTACCCGAGCGGAGGGAATTTCTGGTCGAACTACCAGGGGTACGATTGGATGAGCGGTCTGGCCCAGAACGTCTCTGGCCCAGACGGGATTGGAGACACGCCTCGGCAGCTGGATCTGAACAATGTGGACCACTATCCGATGATGACCGACAGCCTTGTCCCCAACACGTCGCCAGTCGCTTCGTTCACTATTTGGCCCATGTGGGGCGACACAACGGTGTCTTTCTCCATGAACGCATCCTCGTCGAGCGACAATCAGACCCTGTTCAACGGCGTCCAAGTGCGCTGGGACTTCGATGGCAATGGCACATGGGATACCTCGTGGTCAACGAACAAGACGACTGGACACAGGTTCGCGGAAGCGGGGAACTACACTGTGAAGCTGCAGGTAAGAGATGGTGGCGGCCTGACAGCCATTGCTGGAGTCAATCTCACGGTGAATGAGACGGAGGACGGGGGAGATGACTTATCTGATTTCCTTTCTGGTCCGATAGTCATTGGGGTCATAGTTGCAGCCATAGTCGCGGTGGTGGCAGCTTCTGTCCTGTTGCTGAGAAGGAAGAGGAAAACGTGAATGCGAACTCTGAAGGGAACCCAGACTCCTCATGTGCCCGTGGCCAGATCTAGATGAGGGCCTCGATTGTCTCCACTTCGATGCCGTATGTGGAGACGGTCTTGTCGCCGTGACGCCATATCTGACCGGTGACCGTGTCGAGTCTCCGTAGAACCTCAAAACGCTGACTAGGTTGTGGCCAGTGACAAGGATCTGGGCCCAACCGGGCTTGAACTCATGACGAGCCGGGCCTGAGCGAGGAAATGTTGACAGGACTGCGAGCTCAGTCAGGTTCTTCCTAGGGCTCGGAAGCGTGCGAGCATCACATAATGAGCCCCCCGGGCCCAATTGAACCGCGGGACTCAAGATCCCCGTTCTGGAATTCGAAGGATATATCCACATAGTGCCGGGGGGACATCCGCGAGTCATTGTGCCAATTGAAAGAAAGTGTGTAGGGCACCCCATCGGCAAACGAAACCTGATTCGTAGTTGTGAGAGTCAGCAAATCACCCACATCCATCCTGCCATTTCCGTTCCAGTCTGTAACCGTGAGAACCAACGCCATCCCATTGAAGGTCTTGGTCTCGAAAGCAACGGAAGACCATGACCCCTTCTCCAGCGAATCGGACTCAGTGATCCAAACGACAGAGTTGGTGCCATCACTCAGGTTCAGAGACGAAACATTCCATTCGTAGCCGGTCGACAGCGAGAAATCGACCATCCATAGTATTCCTCCCTCCACCTCCCGCAACGGCTCGGGAGCGCGATCCGGGAAATTCGCATAGACTGCAGATGCTACCATTATGAATGTTACTATGGCAAGCACCTGAGACAGGCGGTTACCTTCCTTGATTGACTTGCAGATCACCCCAAGGAGCGTGGGGTATGTCCCGGTAGACGCGCCTGCCTTGGACTCATGGCTGAAGAAGACTCTCAATCTCCTCGACCAGTTCATTGTCAGGTCGGAGTAACCGATACCCAAGGGGAGGACCATGCTCGCTAGCACCAGAGCCGCGGAGAGTATTCCTAGATACCAGCCTATTGCTAGACCGCCCACGTAGCCAGACGGTAACCACTCTTCTCTGTCAACCTCCCGGACATAGAACCCGACCAATCCTATTGCCTGAAGCAAACCTCCTGTTGGGGTCACAAGGGCGAGGAGGCTGCCGAACACGAAAAGCACTCCCGAGACGACGAACAAGTCCAGCGGGTTATGGGGCAGCATATCCCAGACCAAGTGCCAGATGGAGCGCTCCTCTTGAACGAAGCCTGCCCTGATCCAATTCCATGATAGAAAGACAGCAGTGAGCCCAATAATCGCGCCAATCAGACACAACACATTCACAGTCGCTTTCGCAGGCTGTGGAGTCTGCCTCTGTCCGTTCTCTTGAGGATGACTGGCCTCCTCGAATTCACCCATATCCCTGCTTCCCGCTCCGCACACCCGTTCTTAACAAGGTCCCGCAGCTATATGGTGGTTTGCTCCGGCTGAGAAACCACTCGGAAGCAGTAGCCAATGGCTTTGACACGTGAGCTTTGAAGTGGGCCCAACCGGATTCGAACCGGTGATCTCCTGCAATTTGACGCGTGCAGAATCTTCGCAGGCGATGTCAAGCAGGCATCATAACCACTAGACTATGGGCCCTTGGTGCGGCGAGATAAGTCGAGCCCGTCTATAACACTTTCTGTGCGAGCTTGGTCGAGCCAGATGTACATCATCTAGTTTATTGCCGTCGTTGACACTAACCTTCTGAGAAGCCATGGATTCGCCTAGGATATTGGTCTACGCAGGCAGAGGTTCGTCTCACTCGTGGACTTGGCTTGCCGATCTCTTCGAGTCGGAAGGGATGCTCGACGTGCGGTTTCTCGACTCGACCGAATTCGTGGGAGAGATCTCGAAAGGACCTGATGAGATTATTGTGTCAGGAGGGGATGGATTCAGCATTGCCTCATCTCTTGCCGGGGGAGGATTCTCGAACCTCAGGAACTTCGTCACTCGCGGCGGCAGATATGTCGGCATATGCGCTGGAGCCTATCTCCCGCTGCCATCATCAGTCGAACCGTTCTCCGAGTACAACGTCTCATCCACGAAGATCGAGAACATAGACTGCAGGTTGGGGACGCTTGAGAAAGTCCCTCCGAGAATCGCCGTCAAATA
>JALHSX010000083.1 GCA_022865445.1 Thermoplasmata archaeon
AGTCTCGCGCTTACGACACTCTCATCCATCGACCGCACCTTTTTGCAGCTGTGGGTCGCCAAGGATGCGTGGTGCAGCCTAGGAAATAAAGCTTACTACCCGGTAAACCGGACGAAGGTCGAACCCCCGGCCGTTTTTCTAATCGTGGTCACTGACTCCCTTGAATTTAGCGTGATCGGAGGTCTTGGCACAGATAGGGCAAGCGTTATCACCGAGGCAGGTTGAAGGCAGCAGACAGACCGGAGAAGTCAGTGGAGCGGCCAAGACGAGAAGGCCGCATCTGACAGAAGGAAGGCACTCTCGATGGTGGCGGACCCGCTCTTGTCCATGGTGCATCCGCTCACCGACAAGGTAGTGGTCGATCTCGGGATCGGGACGGGCTGCCTCGCGTTCAGAGCGATGGAACTCTGTCCGCCGAGGATTTTGATAGGTGTGGATTTCTCCTCCGCTGGGCTGTGCGTGTCCCGCAGCATCTCGAAGCACACCAGGTTCAGGAACATGCACATCGAGCTTGTGAGAGCCGACCTGGAGCGCTTGCCTATCTCCAACAGCTCGGTCGATGTCGTTTTGAGTCAAGCGACAATCAACCTCCTGCCGGACAAGGCAGCCGCGATGCGGGAGATAGCTCGCATCTCAAAGCCCGGTGCAAGGATCGCCATCTCGGACGCCTTCAGAACGACAAAGGCCGCGGACGATGAATCCTGGGAACAATGCATAGGCGGAACCGTGACCGTGAGCGAGTTTACCGCGTTCGCATCGAGCGCTGGCCTAATCATAACCGGTCAAATAGACCTGACACAACAGGTCAGGATGCTCGTGTCCTCCAAGAAATGGGACTGGCCCGAGTTCATCGAGCACAACATGGACTACAGAGGATTCCTCTTGTTGAGAGGCTGACCAGACAGTTACAGTTATCCAGTGTTCGAGCTCAGACTGTAGCGTTCGAGGTCGTAGCCACTGCTCGGCCTGGTCCCTGACTTGAGAGCCCTCTGGATGTACTGCCCGCAGTTGCTCCCGATTTTATTCTCTTCCAGCTCCCCGATGCTCAGAATCACCTCGAAACCTTCGCGCCTGAAAGCGCTGATTAGCTCCTCCGAAGAGCTCAAGTCTCGCGGATCGATGGCTGAGGCCAGGGACTCCTCCGCGGATCTTACAGTCGGGTTCAGAGGGGTCAGTTTGATAAGGAATCGAGATGGCTCGAAATGCCTTCGGATCACCTCTGGATCGATCGGGTATCCCACTGCTGGAGCGAAGTTGAGGGTTACCTTCTTGTCTCCCTTTTCCGGTCTGGCGAAGCCCTTGCTGTATTCCGCGATCCTCTCCATCGACCACTTCTTGACTGGGATCAGTTCGTCACGCTTCGCCTGATCCGTTGTATGAATCGAGAACTGCAGCTGGAACCTTCCACCAGGGTAGCACCGGTCTTTCACAGCCACTAGCCTCTCGAAGAAAGATTCCGCGACCGGCGTGCTCGGAGCGACAGTTGAGAGAGAGACATTCAGACCAGGAGCGTCGTACACTTCAGGAAGGCGCTTCATCGCGTCCAGCACTGAATGGTTCAGCGTTGGTTCTCCCATCCTGGCGAACTGTATCTTGAATTTCGGTATCGGGATCCTGCCGTCCGGGAATCTTCTTCGGACCATGTGGTCGATCTGAGCAAGTATCTCGTCCGCCGATAGCCGCCCGCTGAACCCGCCCCCGGCGTCACACATCTTGCACTTGATCGGACAGCCGAACATCGACGAGACGATCAGGACCCACTTCTTGTCGCGCGGCAGCGGAGGCTGGACAGACTCGACGAATTCCACGAGATGCTCCTCCGGGGAGTCCGGATCCTCCTCACGCATGCGCGCCACGTAGACCTTCGCGATGTCCTCGTTCCCATATTCCGCGATGACCTTCATCCCTTCCGCCTCCTGCTCGCCACGAACTGCTCGAGAAGCATAGCCGCCATGATTCCGTCCCCAACAGCTATTCCAGTCTGGCGGTTCCTGCCCCGGGCAACGTCCCCAGCCAGGTACAGACCTGGGACTTCTGTCGCTGGAGGGCTCTCGATGTTCTTGACGCGCCTGAGCAGCGCGCGGTCCAGCATCCCGAGCTCTGGAGTCCTGCCATATGCGACTACGACTGCATCTCCGTACAGTCTCAGGCGCCTCGGACCTGCTCGACACCGCATCACAACGCCTTGCACCGTCTCCTCCACCTGCTCGACCAGGATGCCTTCTCTGACTGCAATCCCATTCGCAGCCGCCCTTTCCCTAAGAAGCGGAAGACATTGAGGCCGAGAGCGCGAAACGATGGTCGCCCGATGCCCCCGCCCGTGGAGGTTGAGGGCGTAATCGAACGCCGCATCGCCCCCTCCGAGGACAAGATAATGATTCTCTTTATTTTCAGGAATGTGCATTGAAACTATGTCTGAGAAGACCTTTTTTCCTTGAAGTCCTTCGACCCCGGGGATCCGGGGTGCCCTCGGCCGGGTCCCGGAGGCGATGATCACAGCGCGAGACGCAAGTTCGGCCGATTCAGTTTCGGTCTTGAAGATGTCTCCGGTCAACTTCACCTTCTTCGCAGATTCCTTCTTCACCTCTATGCCGAGGCTCTCCACCTGCTCCACGAACCGCGCAGCCAGCTCTTCGCCCCTTATCCCGCGCGTGAAACCCGGATAGTTCTCAACGAGGTTGGCGTTCCTTAGCAGGCCTCCCGGAGTATCTTTCTCCAGAACCAGAGGGGCCAAGCCAGCACGCTGCAGGTAGATCGCCGCAGCCATCCCCGCAGGCCCTGCCCCGATGATCACCGCGTTCTTCACCTCAGCCATCGGAGCGCCTCCTCAGTCGTCACAGGGATCGCGAAGCCGTCCACCAGCGTCTTCAGGGACGAGACATGGAGATCTTCAGAGCTCGACGTCATTCCGTCGATGACGACAAAGACGTCGAAGTCACGCGTGAACGCCTCACGCGCGGTCGTCTCGCAGCACAGATGGGTCATCACGCCAGTGATCAGGAGCTGCTTCACTCCCAGTCGCCTTAGCTCGGCCTCGAGGTCAGTCCCTGCGAAAGCGTTGTACTTCGACTTGCGCAGCACGACGTCGCCGTCCGTCGGTCTTAGCGAGGGGACGATGTGCGACATTGGATCCTCGTTTCGGATTCTGTCGCCCCACCATCTGCCCATCGCGCCAGGGTCCTCGTCTGGGAGGGTCGCATGTCTCGTGAATATGATAGGCAACGACTTGGCGCGATATTTGGCAACGAGACTCTCGACGTTGCCGAGAAT
>JALHSX010000084.1 GCA_022865445.1 Thermoplasmata archaeon
GCGGCGTCAAAAACCTCGCGGATCCTCTCCATCGCCCAGTCGATCTCGTCCTTGGTGATGACCAAGGGCGGCGCGAACCTGATGGTTTTCTCGTGCGTGTCTTTCGCAAGGACTCCCTTTGTCATCAGCTTCTCGCAAAGGGGTCTGACGGTCTCCTTCGGACCCAGGTGGAACTCCACCCCGATCAGGAGTCCTTTCGACCTGATCGCCTTGATCTTCTTCGATTTGATCTCCTTGAGGCGCTTCACGAAGTAGGCCCCCATTTCGGTGGACCTGTCGGCCAATTTCTCATCGAGGAGCACGTTGAGCGACTCCTCGGCGATCGCACAGGCGAGTGGGTTTCCTCCGAATGTGCTTCCGTGGCTGCCTGGCGTGAAGACGCTCATGATCTCCCTGGTCGACAAAGCCGCGGACACGGGGTACAGGCCTCCTCCGAGCGCCTTGCCAACGCAGAGTATGTCCGGCTTGATGTTCTCATGCTGGAATGCGAACATCTTACCTGTCCTGGCAAAGCCCGTCTGGATCTCGTCCAGTATCAGGAGGATGCCCTTCTCAGTGCATATCCTCCTCAGTTCCTTGAGATAACCCTCAGATGGTACGTTTATGCCAGCTTCTCCCTGGATCGGCTCGACCAGAATGCCGATGGTCTTGGAGTTGATTGCCTTCTTGAAAGCTGAGATGTCGTTGTATGGGATCGTGACAAAACCTGGTGCGAACGGTCCGAAGCCTTTCTTCGAGTCGGGGTCGCTGGAGAAGCTGATGATTGTCGTGGTCCGACCGTGGAAGTTGTTCTCGCAGACGATGATATCGCCCTCGTTCTCGGGAATGTCCTTCTTCATGTGGGCATACCTTCGTGCCAGCTTGATCGAGGTCTCGACCGCCTCAGCGCCCGTATTCATCGGCAGTGCCATCTCCATCCCAGAGACCTCGCACAGCTTCTTCAGGAACGGACCCATCCTGTCGTTGGAGAACGCTCTCGACGTCAGGGTGACCCTCTTCATCTGGTCGATCGCAGCCTTCACGATCCTGTCGTTGACGTGCCCCTGATTTATCGCGGAGTATGAGCTGAGCATGTCGATGTACTTCTTGCCCTCGACATCCCAGACCCAGACGCCTTTTGCCTTCGATATCACGACAGGCAATGGATGGTAGTTGTGCGCGCCGTAGGTTCCCTCGAGCTCGATGTAGTCCTTCGCTTTCAAGTCCAAACCCTCTGACTGTTGGAGTCGATTCTCGGAAAGCACTCCACTCTTAAAACGCTTCTCTGGGACTAGGGCGCTAGTATGGCTCAAGGGACGGATCTGCCAGACATCTTCACCATGAGAAGACATCCCATGACGAGTCCCCAGACGATTATCCCAAGCACGGCGACTGTTTCGGAGAGTGGATCGCCACCCATTGGAAGGAGGGTCACGCCGAAGACGAAGACCAAGAGTGTGGTGCCGGACCCGAGCTTGCCTAGGTAATTCGATTTGTAAAGAGCCTGCGCAACGAAAACGAAAGCGGCCAGCATCGTCAAGAAGAATCCGTAGGACACGACGAGATGGATGTCGCCTGCGTCTTCTGTGAACACTCCTATGCTGACGAGGAACAGCGCCGCAATCACGAGCATGATCTTGCTGATCATGGCCCACATCGTGTCACCGAGCGCTGGACCCAGGCCAAGGACGGAAAACGGCATCAGGAAGAGGAGCGCCATGCGGGGATTTTCAATGATCGAAAGCCTCGCGGTCTTGGGAATTATCGGCATCCTGGCTGTTCTCTTTGTCCCCTCTGTTCAGAATTCACTGGAAACCCGCACCATGGACTCCATGGCGCTGGACATTCGGACTCATCTTCATAAAACCAAATTTTTCGCCGTCAAATCAAAGTTGAACAGCCGCTTCCGTTTTTATCAGAACAGCGAGACCTGGACTTACACCATCGAAGTGGAACAATCCAGCGGCGCCTGGACGACCATTCCCAACTACATCGACCAGGTCATCCCCTCCAAATACACGGTCACCGTCAATCTCCCTGATAACATGGTCGTTTTTTCCCCCCTGGGCTTGATCACAAACTTCGACCCGAACCAAAATGAAATCATCATTCAAAGCCCTGTGCTCGCCCAGTACAATCAGCCGGACAC
>JALHSX010000085.1 GCA_022865445.1 Thermoplasmata archaeon
GAGGTCATCTTGGAGAGTATCCTGGCTTGAGGGTGCTTCTTCTCTCTTGCTCTCACCGCATTCGCTGGGTTCACATTGAGCGCATCCCTTGCCAGGGAATCGTGGTCGACAGGTATATTTCATTTTCGGAACGGATCGCGCGAGAAGATGATTCACGCTCAATTCTCGATGCCAGATGGAGGAAAACCGCCGGATGGTCCCGTGCACTGGAAATCATCGGAAAGAATATATATTAACACGAGACGATACAGGGGCGGTGGGATATTTGACGAAGGCATACTGTGTCAAGTGCAAGAAGTCCGTCGAAATGAAAGACCCGAAGAAAGTCAAGCTGAAGAATGGAAAGCCTGCCACTAAGGGCATCTGCCCGAAGTGCGGCACGAAGGTCTTCAGAATCGGCGGCTGAAACCGCTTTCCTAAACCAATTCCAGAAGACCCCGTATCACAATCCAGAGATACACCATCAACGGGGTTCTTCTGAGAGCGTCTTGTTTCGTCTCAGAAGGCGTCCTCTCTCGGCAAGCGCATGAAGTGCTCTGATGGCTCGCCAGATCGTCGGATACGCTGGGATTCCTCTCCGCTCGAATTCTCTGAGCATCGTCTCCGTGTAGTCGCCGCCGAACGCGCTTATCACTAAGCGTGCGCCTTTGGCCTTTGATCTCCTTTCGGCAACTTCTATCAGCTCCTGGGTTATGTTCGGAGGTTGGAGCTCGAGGGACATCATTATCCCGTCGATGCCAGGGTCGCTCTGGAGAATCGTCAGCACAGACTCGTACATCTCGTCCGTGACGCCTGCAGTCAGATCCACGGGGTTCCTCACGGAAGAGAAGCCAGGGACGACCTGACGAAGGGAGTCCTGAGTTGATTTGGAGAGCACCGCCATTCTCATGCCCGCTCCATGCTCGCGCGATTCGACATAGTCAGCACCTATGACACCGAAACCGCCCGCGCTAGCGACGACGCATATCCGGTCACCGGGGATCTGGCCAGCATATGCCAGCGCCTTTGCGACATCCACGAGTTCCTCCTCATCATACGCTCTGATGACTCCTGCCTGCCTCAACACTCCGTCGACCATGGAATCAGAAGAAGCCGCGAGCGCGCCAGTGTGAGATCTCGCCGCTCTGGAACCTGCCGCCGTCCTACCTGATTTGAGCACCACGATCGGCTTGACTCCAGAGACCTCTCTGGCAGTCGTCACAAACTCGCGACCGGATGAGAACGACTCGAGATAAAGTGCGATGCACTTCGTGGCTGAATCCGATGACAAGTAGGACATGAGCTCGTTCTCGTTGATGTCACTCTTGTTGCCGAGGCCTATACAGGCCGAAATGCCGATTCCAGAAGCTTCTGCCTTCTCCAAGAAGGATATCGACACGGCTCCGCTCTGAGACAGCATCGCGATCGAACCTTCCCTTGGGCGAGGGCTCTTCTCGGTCGGGATGAAGAGTGTGTCGAGACCAATAGATGGCACGAACACCCCCATAGTGTTCGGGCCCAGGATGCGAGTGCTCGTGCCCTTCTTCGTCCGGACAAGCTGCTCCTCAAGTCTGCGTCCTTCCGCGCCCGATTCCTTGAAGCCAGAAGACGTGATCACTACGACTCCGACCCTCTTCTTGACGCACTCCTTCATCGGC
>JALHSX010000086.1 GCA_022865445.1 Thermoplasmata archaeon
CATCAGAATCCCTGCGGGGGACAGGATCCGTGTGTCCAACGGAGGAGAAGGAGTCTACGTCAAGGACCTGCTCACTGGCGAATCGCGACCATCGACTCTTCGGGACTTGCAGGATTTCACGGTGTTGGCAGAAACACTCCCCCAAGTGGACTTTTGCTGGGGGATGGTCGGCGCATTGGACCAACCCCCGCATCTCAAGAACATCGTGGAGCTAAAGGAGTGCATCGAGCACACCACCAAGCATTTCCAAGGCGGAGCTTCCAGCGCAGAGGAGGCAAGGGAGATGGTCGAACTCGCGTCCTTCATAGCTGGAAGCCGCGAAGAGCTCAGCAAGAGACCTTTCATCTCCGCCGTTCAGTGTCCGATATCGCCCCTCGCTTTCGAGAGCGGACTTGCCGAGGCGCAGGTAGAGTTCGCACGAAATGGAATTCCCGTGGTCGCGATGGTGGCCTCTGTTGTCGGCCTGACTTCTCCTGTCACCCTTGCAGGCTCTCTCGCGCAGATCAACGCGGAGAACCTCGCCAGTCTGGTCATATCGCAGGTCGCGAACAAAGGAGCCCCCTGGATCTACGGCAGCGATTCTGTCCCAGGCGACCTCAGCACAGGGTCCATAGACTACGGTGCGCTCGAAGCCAATCTCATCAGAGCTGGTGCCGGCCAGATGGGCAGATCCTACGGGCTCCCAACGATGGTCGCGGGTATCGGCATCGAGGACACTTCCCATCTTCTCGCGAGGGTGAGAGACGGCGTCCCCTACATGGCTATGCAGGGGTTGGTGCCCTCCGACCTTGGCTCTGGCCTTGGAGGAATCGACCAGGCCGCGGGAGCCTCTTTCGAGCAACTAGTAGTCGACGCTTGGGTTTGGGAGGTGGCTCGCGAGTTCGCACGCCAATTCGCTGCCGATGATCTCGCAATATCCTTCGAAACGATCCGAGACGCCGGCCTGGACGGCAATTTCCTAAGCAAGAGGCACACTCTGACGCGATTCAAGGAGGAGCTCTCGGGGACGAACAGCCAGGAGAGCTCGTTCTCAGGCAGAAAAAGCCCCGGCAAGAGAGGCGATCTGCTCAGAAAAGCGAAGGAGGAAGTCCGAACGATTCTGACCAGACCGAGGACCCCGATGGTCATGAAGGATGAGTCCGCCAGGATGGAGGAGTTCATCAGAGGACTCGCGTGATGGTCATCAAAGCATAGGCGCAGGCGCCCGAGCTGGGATTCGAACCCAGGTCCGAAGCTCCGCAGGCTTCTAGGATGTCCAAGCTACCCCACTCGGGCATGGCTCTCCTGCGCGCAGTCACCTTCATGAAGACATCGGTAGAAAAAGACTACCATGGCAGCCATTTCATCAGTAGGCGGAGGTCCAATCGATCTTTCCCTTGCGACGCGCAACCTTGTCCGCGTACCTGAAGATGCCCAGCGAGATGAATAGGAACGCGACCGCTGTAACCACGAGAATAAGCAGGATCTGCAGGTCGCTGAAGCCTTGCATGCCAGTGGTCGGCCCAAGCGCCGTGATCACGCCTGGCTCCAACCCTCTCCGGACCCCTTCCATCCAGTACGTGACAGGGAGAAACTTGGAGATCGATTGCGCCCAGTCCGGCAGGATCGTGATCGGGAAAATCACGCCCGACAGCACAAAGAAGATCCCGGCCACCCCCTCATTGATGCCCATCGCATGCTTCGCCGTCAAGAAAGTCACGCCGCCCAGGGCGAGCCCCATGATCGCCAACGTGGCTAGACCGAGGACCAAGGACACGACAAGCAGCGGCCAGTTCATTGCGGCCAAGTCGATGTCAACGCCAAGGACGAACACACCGAAGAGCAGGGTGAGAAGGACGCCGAACGAGGTGATGGCTATCTTTATCGCTGCCCTCCCGAAGATGTATGTCTGGAACTTAATCGGGGCAATGTAAACCTGTTTCAGGGTCATGTAGTGTTCCCTGTCATCGTGTATCACCCATGTCACCCCGAAGAGCACGTCGGCCACGAACATGTACATCGCGTTTCCCACGTACATGTACGAGAAGAACATCGTTTCC
>JALHSX010000087.1 GCA_022865445.1 Thermoplasmata archaeon
ACGAGTATCCCTTCAGTGAGCACCGCGAGACCGACCCTGACTGCCCTCTCTATGGCGAACTCGCGCGACTTCGCAGGCATCCTCGCATATTCCTTCGCAATCAGTATCGAAACCTCTTCGCGGTCATGGTCGTGGCTCAACTCCCGAATCCGAGATGCCACCCCTTCCACTTCCCACTCGAATAGGAGTTTCTCTACCCTGGCAGCCAAATCCGAGGCTTGAGGGATCTCTACAGTCAGCTCAGGGTCGAAACCTTTCGTTCTGGCTCTCTTCGCGACATCGTAACAGATGTCGACCTCGCGCTGAAGTGTCGAGAAGTACTCTTCCATCGATTCGCTGCACACGACTGATTTCATGCTCCCCCGAAGGCTGAACCGCGGAGAACAGTCCCATCCTGCCGCGCGTTCCTAAAGATGTGCGATCCCACGAGATAATCGGGGCTCGCGATTATAAGGGTTGCTGGGACTTCAAGAGCACCACTAGATGGTCGACGAGCTTCTGAATGCCAGCTCCCGTCTCAGCTGATATCTTGATCCTGTCGCTCTTGGTCTTGGTCATGTCCGATTTGTTCTCCACCTCGACGATGGGAACCGAGGAGAATTCCTTCTTGACAGTCTCGAGCAGATGCTCCTGCTGGGCCATGGGATAGCCGCATGACTCGGTGGGATCGAACATGAACAGCACCACGTCTGCAAGATGTTTCAGCGCAAGAATGCCCCTGAGCTCCATTGGGTTTCTCTCGCTCAGCTCCCTATCGAGAAGACCCGGTGTGTCTATGACCTGATATCTGAAATACTTCTTCTCGAATGTGCCGACTGATATCTCCTGGGTGGTGAAGGGATAGACCGCAACCCTCGGCTTCGCAGTCGATATCCTCAAAACGAGCTGACTCTTGCCGACGTTCGGAGAGCCCGCAACCACGATGGTCGGATCATCCGGATTCACCGCTGGATACTTCTTCATCACGTGTCTCGCATTCGCGAGGAATGTAAGCTCCTTGTCCACCTGTTTCACCAATGATGAGATGCGCCCGTAGGCTGACCGGCGTATCTCGTCAATCCGACTGATGTGTCTCGCGAATGCAATTTCCCTCATGGCGACCTTGGCAACTCTCGCAACGGTTCCTCTGCACCAATCCATTGCGCCAAGCGACTTCTTGAGCTTGTCCCTGCCGATTGTGACATTTATCAGCTCAGCGTAGAATGGGTTCTCTCGGTCGATGCTTGGAAATGCCTTCACGTACTTGCCCATCGTGCTGGCGATCGTGTCGCTGACCGACTTCAACTTCCCGATGTTGATCTCCCTGACGGTCTCAATCCGTGTCCGCCCTTCGAAATCGACCTTCGAAGCGCGCTTGAACGCCTTGTCCAGTATCTCATCCGCGGTGAGTACCGTGGGAATATCGTACATAGCTTCGAAGGGCATGAGGCGAACCCTGTGATAAAGCCTCCCTTGGGACAGTGGCCAAAAGCCTATTATCGCAATAGATTTCTGTCGATACTGAGGCCCATGAAGAAGATCAAGGCAAGACGAGGGACCAAGCTTGCCTGCAAAGGTTGGAGGCAGGAGGCGATCCTCAGGATGCTGCAAAACAACCTAGAGAACGCGGAGAAGCCTGAGGAACTCATCATCTACGGTGGCACGGGCAAAGCTGCCCGCAACTGGGATTGCTACAATGCAATCGTCAAATCCCTAGAGGAGTTGGAGGATGACGAAACCCTACTCATACAATCAGGCAAGCCCGTCGGAGTCTTCAAGACAACAGAGCTCGCACCCAGAGTGCTCACAGCCAACTCGCATCTGGTTCCACGATGGTCCACTTGGGAGGTCTTCCACGAACTTGAGGCAAAGGGCCTCATCATGTACGGCCAGATGACTGCAGGTGGGTGGGCGTACATCGGAACCCAGGGAATACTGCAGGGAACATTCGAGACGTTCGCAGAGTGCGCAAGACAGAACTTTGGAGGCTCTCTGAAAGGTAAGCTCGTTTTGACCGGCGGACTTGGAGGCATGGGCGGAGCGCAACCGCTTGCTGTGACAATGAACGGAGGAGTGTGCATTGCAGTTGAATGCGATGAGAAGAGAATAGACCGTCGCGTGAAGATGAAATACTGCGATACGAAGGTGAAGGACATCGACGAAGCCGTCAAGATGGCTCTCGATGCCAAGAGGCGTGGGAAAGCGCTCTCAATAGGTCTGCTGGGCAACTGCGCGGAAACGCACCCCTTGTTGGTCAAGATGGGGGTCATCCCTGATGTCGTGACAGACCAAACTTCCGCACATGATGAGCTCGGAGGATACATCCCGAAAGGACTGAGCATGGAGGAAGCCGCGAGATTGAGGACGGCGGATCCCGACGACTACCGTCGACGCGCCAAGGATAGTATCGCCATCCATGTAAGGGCGATGCTAGCGTTCATGAAGAAAGGTTCAATTGTATTCGACTACGGAAATAATATCCGCGGCCAGGCGCAGAAGGCCGGGGTCAGCGATTCGTTCGCCTTCAAGGGGTTCGTTCCTCTCTATATTCGGCCGATGTTCTGCGAGGGCAGAGGACCTTTCAGATGGGTGGCGTTGTCAGGAGATCCTGAGGACATTCTCAAGACAGACAAGGTTGTCATGAGAGAGTTCAAGGAGAACAAGCAGCTGGTCAACAGGATCAAGCTGGCCGATAAGAAGGTGCCCTTCGAAGGGCTTCCAGCCAGAGTAAGTTGGCTCGGCTATGGGGAGAGAGCGAGGTTCGGGAAGATAAACAACAGACTGGTC
>JALHSX010000012.1 GCA_022865445.1 Thermoplasmata archaeon
CATATGACAGGGCGCTGGTCCAAGGCGCTCGGGCGGCTGTGAGGGATGTGCTCGCGGTCAGGAAGGACGATCGGGTTTTGATCATCTCGAACCCGACAAGCGAAGTGCGCGAGATCTCCATGGCGGTGTACGATGCTGCTTTGGAGGCGAGAGCCGCACCCACCCTGCTATTCCAGAGGGAGAAGGGCCAGTTCGACCTCGCGGAGGAGGAGGTAATCAAAGCCTTGTCGTCCGCGCCGGACATCGCACTGTCCATAAGCCAGGACAAGCTGGGCAAGGACAAGTGGGGGCTCAGCCACGGCTACAAGGGCAAGCGTGCGTACGACCACATCTACGACATGCTGTACGAGGAGAAGAAGATCCGGGGATTCTGGTCCCCAGGCATAACCCGGGACATGTTCCGCCGCACGGTGCCCATAGACTACACCCAGCTGAGATCGGACGCGGCCAAGGTGTCCAAGCTTCTGCTGTGGGCCGACCGAGTCAGAGTCACCGCCCCAGGAGGGACTGACCTGACCATAGGGGTGAAAGGTCGGAAGCCCCGGCCGGATGACGGCGATTTCAGAAAGCCAGGACAAGCGGGCAACATCCCTTCAGGAGAGGTCTATGTGTCTCCCGCCCTGGGGACGACAGACGGGATAATCGCCTTCGACGGATCCATTGTCCTGAACGAAGGCGAGATAGTTATCCGGAGGCCCATAGTGACTGAGGTCAAGGAAGGCTACATCACAAGCATAAGCCGCGGCTCGGAAGCCCTCAAGCTGGAGGAGTCGATCAGACTGGGCGCCAAGAAGGCCCTCGAAGCAGGCAAGAAGGACACGATCAGGCCCTCGAAGGCACCTGCGTATGCGAGGAACGCGAAGAGCATCGGCGAGTTGGGGATCGGCCTGAACAGGAAGGCGAAGATAGTCGCCAACATGCTCGAGGACGAGAAGGTCTATGGCACATGCCACTTCGCTGTCGGAAGCAACTACGACGGGGATGCCGAGGCGCTGATCCATCTGGATGGACTGGTGAAGAGGCCCACGATCGTCGTCATCAACAGGAAGGGCGACGAGAAGACCATGATGGCGGATGGCAGGCTGGTCTGGGACTAAGACATACTGTGCCAAGCGGTTCCTTGCGATGGACGAAGGTTTAACTCGTCAGGATTGTCTCTCCAGTGCCATGGAGGAGCCGCTGAGGGTGGGTTCCATCGACGACGACTCTCTCGACCGGTCTAGGCGAATAGGCTGGCTGGACCTTGGGTCGATTGCGAGCTCCAGAGTCCTCATGGTGGGCGCTGGCGCGCTCGGCAATGAAGTTGCCAAGAACCTCGCCCTATCGGGTTTCAAGAACATCACCATCGTCGACATGGACCACATCGTAGGGTCCAACCTGAACAGATGCCTCTTCTTCAGCAGAGAGGATGTCAGAAGAAGGACGCGCAAGGTCGACGCCGTCGCCCGTGGCATCCTGAGCGTTTCCCCGGATGCGAAGCCCGTCCCTATCTGTGAGAGGATAGAGAGCCTCCCGGCTACAGTGTTCAAGGACCACGACCTTGTCTTCGGATGCCTCGACAACATCCAGGCGCGGATCCATTCGAACGCTCATTCATACCGTGCAGGAAAGGCCTACATCGACGGAGGGATGGAAGGGTTCGTTGGAAAGGTCATGGTCGCGAGGCCGCCAGACGGAGCGTGCGTTCAATGCGGCATGAACCGCAGCCACTCAAAGGTCGCAGAGATGAGGTTTAGCTGCACTGGCAAGGACGTCGTGTTCCATGAGCCCAGGCTAGCAGCCGAGATCACAACAACGAGCGTGGTCTCTGCGATCATGGTCAGAGAAGCGTTGAAGGTCGTGTCAGGAAGGATGGACATGCTGATTTCGAACGTCTTCTACTACGACGGACAGCGGAACCAATCTGAGGAACTGGAGATATCGCTCAACCCAACCTGTCCCGTCCACCAGGGGTTTTGAGACTGCTACAGGTAATAGAAAACGCTATAACCTCGCATTTGGTCCAGTACCAAGGTGGTTTTTTGGCAATAAGAATCAAAGTCAAGAATGCCGAGACCGGCGCCACTGTCGAGATGGAAC
>JALHSX010000088.1 GCA_022865445.1 Thermoplasmata archaeon
AAACACGCTGTTGAAGAGAGTGTTCAACGCGTTCATCACGATAATACTGATCATGGCGCTGAACTTCGCACTGTTTCGGGTGATGCCAGGCGACCCAGCGCTGCTGATGACCAACAGGACGCCGCACACTTCTGATGCCGCTTACTGGAGGAACGTCGAGATAATGCATCTTAACGACTCTCTAGGACAGCAGTTCGTCGACTACTACACATCGACTTTCACGGGCAACTGGGGAGTCTCCTACGAATGGGAGATGCCTGTCTTCTCGGTAATGGGAGACGCCGTTTTCTGGACTATTCTGCTCGTGGGCACTTCGTCTGTGTTGACTTTCATGTCCGGCATCGCCTTGGGCAAGCTCGCCGCACGTAAAAGAGGCAAGGCGACGGACATCTCCATCACGGGGTTCGGCCTCTTCTTCTACGGAATGCCGATCTTCTGGTTCGCAATTGTCCTCGTCGTCATATTTGTTGGCATGCTGCATTGGTTCCCCGCCGGCGGATACATGAGCATCGGTCGCAGCCTGCACCCGTTCACGCTCGCAACACTGAGTGACATACTCTGGCACATGGTTCTCCCCGTGACTGCCTTGACGATAGGCTCCATCGCGGGTATCTCACTCATAATGAGGAATTCCCTCATAGACGTTCTAACTGAGGACTACATCGTCACAGCTTACGCGAAAGGCCTGAGCGAGAAGCAGGTGATGAAGCGACATGCAGGCCCGAACGCGAGACTGCCAATCGTCACAACTATTGCGATGGACACCGCGTTCATTCTTGGTGGTGTCTTCCAGATTGAAGTCGTTTTCAGCTACCAAGGCATCGGTTGGTACACCATGGAGGCCATCTGGAAGGAGGACTACCCGATGCTCCAGTTCATATTCTTCATAGGTGGGGCGGCTGTGGTCATCGCGAATCTGATCGCAGACATAGTGCTGGTCTATCTCGACCCGAGGGTGAACATAACATGAAGAAGAAATCAACTCGGTTCGAGAAGCTTCTCGAGGGGACGACTAGGAGGGTCTTCTCGTTCAACCCAGTCCTGTCCGAGAAAGCTGGGCTCTCCGCAAGGAACGCCGGAAGAACCGTGGATTTCTTCATGGCCACTTGGATGGGCAAGACCGGCCTCGCGATAATCATATTCTTCATCGCCATCGCAATCGGCGCGAGACTGTTCGTCCCATACGATCAATATGCCAGCTTTACAGACATACAGAAAAGCCCATCGTGGGAACACTGGTTCGGCACCGACAACAAGGGGAGGGATGTGTTCGCACAGACCTTGCACGGGACAGGGCCATCACTGATAATCGGATTCGTCGCCATGGCGATGTCCATGTTCATAGGCACCGTCGTGGGATTGGCGTCTGGCTACTGGGGAGGCTGGAAGGACGAACTGATCATGCGGATAAACGACGTGTTCCTGTCCATCCCGTGGCTCGTGCTGATGATAGTCATCGCATCGATCTGGGGAAGGCAGGACCTGTTCAGCATCATCGTCGTCATAGGCATCACGGGATGGTCCACGACCGCAAGGATCGTCCGATCCCAGGTGCTCTCGCTCAAGACCAGGCAGTTCGTGGAGCATGCGAAGGCCATCGGTTCGAGCGAGTGGCACATAATCAGGAAGCACATATTCCCGAACGTTGTGCCACTCATATTCGCCAATGCGATTCTCACGGTCGCCATTGCGATCCTGTCGGAGAGCACGCTGAGCTTCTTGCGCCTAGGGCCCAAGGATGTGGTGACCTTGGGCAAGGTGCTGGAGGAGGCGTATGCGTGGAATGCCGCGACAGTCGGCCCGTACTCTTGGATAATCATGCCCGGGCTGTGCATCGTGTTCATCGTCCTAGGATTCACGTTCGTAGGATATGCAATGGACGAGGTGCTTAACCCGAAGCTGAGGAAGAGATGAATTCCGCGTTGCTGGCATGGCCTTTGCGAGCTCACGCTCGTCATGGTTTAGCCACAGCAACCTTTTAATACGGAATTCCGTTATCGAGCCTGCT
>JALHSX010000089.1 GCA_022865445.1 Thermoplasmata archaeon
CCGACAGGGTAAAACTCGAAAACGGATGGAAGACCATGGTGTGGGGCGCATTCAGTGGCATTTTCAAAAAGCAGCTTTCGTTCAATCTGTCACATAATGCACAAGACTGCCCGAAGTGCTCCGATTAATGTCAATCTGCCGTGATAGAATGTCGCTTTTCCAAAACGCTGTCCGACACAGAGATGCCTACAGTGGTTGCAAACCTTTACGGAAAGGCAGGTGATTCCGTGGCGAGGAAGAACGTGGACACGAGGTCTAAGTATGTCATGGTGGCGCTCTTCAGTGCCCTTGTCGTCGCGTTCGAGTCCGTATCTATCGAAGGCGCCCTCAACATAGCGGACATCGACCTCTTCCTCGTGTCCTCCGTGCCTTCGATCATCGGCGGACTGATCCTGATGGGCATCTATCCAAAGAGGACGGTCGCCTTCACGCGCAATCTTGGACGGCGGGGATGGCTCACCATGCTTGCGCTTTGCGTGTTCGCCGCAGTCGGCGTGATACTTTGGTTCGATGCGGTGAGCAGGATAGGGGCGAGCAAGGAGGCGCTCCTTGGAGGAGGGTCCTCTGAGGTCCTGTTCGTCGTCATACTCTCCGCAGCATTCCTGTCCGAGCGCTTGACCCGGCTAGAGGGCATAGGCAGTGTCCTAGTCGTGGTCGGTGTGTTCGTTGTCCTCGTGAACATCGAGTCGGTAGGTCTGACCATCGGGGCGGGGGAGGTCGAGGCGATTGTCAGCTCATTGATGCTGGGCTGCTCTGTTGTCATGGCGACGTCCCTGCTGAAGACGCACGATCTCACGCCGCTTTCGGGGGTGGAGTTGTTGCTCTCAGGCATCTTGGTCGTTGTCATCGGCGCGGCCGCAGGCATGATCGTTCTGCCGGAACCGTCTGCTTGGATGATACTGATACTGCTGGGATTGTTTCCCGCGGTCGGTCTTCTCACCTACAACGCACCGTTGCCGAAGATCGGCGCATCGTTGACTTCAGTGCTCTTCGCGCTCAATGGCATCATGACAGTCGGCGTTCAGCTGCTAGTGCTTTCAGTCGTTCCTGATGCAGACATCATGCTGCCAAAGAACGTGTTGCTGGCGGTGCTCGGCGGGGCGATCGCATTTGCTGGGGTTTACTTGCTCAACAAGAGAGTGGAAAGGCAGAAGGCGAAGCTCGGTCCTCGCCTTACTTAGGTGATTGCCCATCGTCGCAGCCAGTCACTCCAAGAAAGAAGGCGCTGAGGGGGAGATTTGAACTCCCGAGGTACGGAGTACCACCAGCTCTCAAGGCTGGCGCCTTAAACCGAGCTTAGCCACCTCAGCGAGATGACATCAACGCTTGCGCTGATATCATTATTTCGGAGCATTCAGTTCCACAAACATCATCATGAACGCTTGGCGTTGTTCCTCAGCTCGAACAACCGCTCGAGGTCCAGCTCGAACGCGATCATTGGGTACTTCAGCTCGAAGGCCTCTATCGTGGACGGAGACACTTCCCCGAAGACACCGATCTTATCGGGGCCGACGGAGACTGAGGCGCACCTTCCCTTAACGAAGCTGGGGCTGTCCTCCGCCTGAACTTCAGACACGAACCCGGCGGACGAAAGTATGGACTGGACGAGGGACTTCGACTCGGTGAAACTCGCTTTCGAGTGGATGGCGAGTCCGGCGAGAAGAGTCCTGTTCCTCACGTGTCTCACGACTTCCCCGACCTCGAAGATTCTCTGGGGAAGTTCCCGGTGCTTGTTCTTCCTCAGCACGGTCATCAGGCTCGGAAGCATCGATGTGCGAACGAGGACATGGTCCTCGCTCACGGGGTTCTTGACGCGGATCGCCGTCTTATCCTCCGCAAGGCCCATTGACAAATATTGATCCCTCGGATTTGAGAGCGACAAAGTAACGACCTCGAAGTATCCGAACCCGATCATGACCCCTTTCACGGAGTTGCCAAAAGAAGTCAAGGGATCCTCTTTCCCGAACGTGGCCATCTTCGGCAGGAGGTTACCGAACCGCTCGAAGCCGTAGCCGATTGCCACGTCCTCTGCGAGGTCGACTGGGTGGAGCACATCCGCTCTGAACCTGGGAGCTAGTACCTCTATGCTGTCCCTGTTGACCGTGGCGCCATAGCCCATGCGCTTCAGGCAGTCGGCCATCTGATCGCTTTTCAAGTCTGTGCCGTTCCAACTGTTGACATATGCGGGATTGAGGGTCATCGGCAGAGGTCTCAGGTCAGGAGCCGCCACGGTCTTTCCATCCTGCGAGATCCTGACTGTCTTGATCTTCCCTCCTCTCTCCGCCAGCGCGGTCGTGAGGATATTGACTGCTACCGTCACGGCATTGATGTCGGTGCCCGTGCAGTCGACGAAGATGTCCTTGGTGTTCTCGGTGATCGCAGTTGCGATTCCATTGATTATAGGTGGGAACGAGAGCACCTCGCCGTGCTTGTCCACGATCAACGGATATCTGGTCTTCCCATCGAGGACGAATGCGTAGGCCTTCCCCTTCTCGTGTTCCTTGAGTATCTCCGCGGGGGTCATCCTCCGGTCGCCTTGGAGAGGAACGAAGGACATCTCATCTGGCAGTACTGCTTTGTACGTGAACGGGGGCTCGACAGTTCTGAAATCGTGGATGCCGATCGCCACTTTCCTGCGGTTCCGTCCAAGCGTGAGATGAAGCTTCTCCTGAAGGTCCATCATCGAACGTATGAGAGGGTCTGTGATCTCGTTGCCTTCCACCAGCGCGGACCAAATGAATGGTCTGACCTCCTTGACAGAAGGATCGACCTCCAGGTCCACCGTGGACTCGCCAACCGCGTATGATCTGAGGCCAGGCTCATACCCTAGAAACGCCCGGAACGCTCTAGCGACGCCCTCGACCGAATACAGGTCGGGTCGGTTCGGGAAGAACTCGAAGGAGAGCTCATCGGAGGAGTCGTCCATGGACTTCAGATCCGCTCCAATCATCGGGAGGCGATCCCGTATGACATCTCTCGAAACCTCCCTGCCCATTAGATCGCACAGGTCCGAATAGCTGAAATTGATTACTGGCATCTTGCTTTGGCTCATCTAAAGGAAAAGATTGCGTGTATAATAAGGTTGGCAGATATGGCTGGCGACATCACTCTTGGGAAATGTCGTCGGCTGCGCCATCCCCATAGACAGATTCAACTGTCGGCTCTTTTGCCTTCGCGATGGTCGCCGAACGGCCACTCGTCGTCACCCGTGTCTCATGAACGAAGATCGCGATTATCAGGGTGGCGACTGCGAGAGCCATCGAGCAAAGGATTATCGGCGCCTCTGGGCTGACGACTACGTATATGTACCCGAGGGCGAAGAACCCAATTATGTTCCCAAAGCCCTGAATCATCTGGTATGCGCCCATGACTCTGCCCCTCTCCGCTCGAAGCATCACGTCCGCCAGCATGGCTCCAACGGAGGGATTTGACATCGCCCCGCCGAAGCCCCCTATGGCGGCCAGCACGAACACGTGCCAGACCTCCGTCGCCCACACGTTCAGCAGCAGGCCGCCGACCATAAGCGCCCCGCCAATCAGTATGAATGGCCTCCTGCCGTGTTTGTCAGACATGGCACCGAAGGGAAGAGTCGCGAGAAGCATTGCGAGCAATTCGATGGAGATCGCAATCCCGACTTCGGTTTCACTCATCCCGAGCCGGTCGTACCAATAATATATGAGCCCCAGGTTCCAGAGCGCCTGGACGATCCCCATCACGAATCCGCGGGTCGTCACAGCCGCCAAAGCCTTGTTCTGTTGGAAGTTCCTCTTCCAGGCTCCGAACATCGCTAGGATCGATGACTTCTCATCGGCCATGTGCACTTTCGGCTCTCTGATAAAGAACACTACTCCAGCGCACACAGCAGCGAGCCCAGCAGCGATGTAGAACGGGTAGTAGAACCCCACCTGGCCAGCCAAAATGCCTCCCAGCGCGGGCCCTCCGAAACCCCCCAATAGTTGTGCCGTGCCCTCTGCTCCCATCGCGACCCCTCTTTTGTTCTCAGGTACTAGATCGATGGTCAAGGCGAATGCAGCCGGGGTCACCAACGCCGCGCCCAGACCCTCCAAGACTCTCAGGATGGCGAACTGCCAGGACGTCGATATCAGGACCAATGCATACGTTGTCAAGGCGAATGTCAGCGTTCCCGCGATAATCAGAGGTTTTCGCCCAAGTCGATCTGCCAGGTATCCGGCAGGTATCATGCCCAATGCGAACGACAGGGCGAACAGAGAGTACGTGGTTCCCAACTGAGCCGCGTCCATGTTCAGGTTCTGCTCGGCGAACTTCGGCATGATGGGAGAGAGTATGCCGAAACCTAGAGAGACCACTGCCAGCGACAGCATCAGGATGGAGAAGTCTCTAGAAATGGCCAACGCGTCCAGGATCCTCGTGCCTGGCCTGTCCTTCTTCTTGGTGTTCCCCATGCCCATACCCTAATCAACAACGGCGGTCATTCAAGTACTTCGATGCGGTCACTTGTGGCGTCCAGTTGGCCACCATTACCACTGGGCGGTACCACGAGGAAAAATATAAGGCTACCCTACCCAAATCAAGACCCTGACAGCGTGCTAGTTCTGTCCTGTGCCGAAGGCGACTCAAAATGATCAAGGAGAAGGTCAAGACGGGGATATCCGGGCTTGACGAGATGCTGGAGGGTGGCCTGATTCCAGGGAGAGCATATGTTGTATCAGGAACCTCTGGAACGGGAAAGACGACGCTCGCGATGCAATTCCTTCTGGACGGTGTAAGGAACGGAGAACGAGTGATATACATCTCCATCGACGAGCCTCCGAACGAGGTGTACCAAAACATGCGGTCCTTTGGGTGGGACCTTGACAGGGTGCAGGTGTTCGACGCGACACCTGACATAATGAGCTACGACAAGACACCCGTGAGGGACGTCTCGACCGAGCGCAAGGTCGTGTACTTCAAGGAGATGGGGGGCGCGATCAGACAGACATCCGACAGATGTCCCGCGGACATGACCGTTAGCACGATCCAAGAGCTGTTGAAACAGGAGATGAGGCAGAGGAAGTACTCCAGGGTAGTGGTGGACTCTCTGACCTCCCTCAAGTATTTCTACATAAGGACAAGCGAGGAGAACTCCACGCTCATTTCCTTCTTCAGGCTCCTTTC
>JALHSX010000090.1 GCA_022865445.1 Thermoplasmata archaeon
CCATGCGTGGAAGCATTCCGGAGAGCCTTGTCAAGGAGACCTTGAGAAAGCTGCCAAAGACCGTGGACTTGTGCGCGCGCAACCCGAAGCAGGACATGCGGGCCCCGAAGGTCGGGCCGCCATACATGGCTACGAACGGCACAGCTGTCTATATGACGGACCTCGAGACAGGGAATAGACACACGACTCTCGGCAAGAACCTCAAGGATTTCATGGTGCTATGCGATGCGATGGATCCGCTTGACTACGTCTGGCCCATAGTGACCGCGCATGATGCTCCTGTCAAGACGCACGCCTTGAGCGAACTCACGATCTCGCTTCTCAACACGACCAAGCATGTTCAGGGGGAGGCGATGTCGGCTGAAGAGGCGAGAGCTGAAATCGACGTTGCCGCTGCGATTGCTGGTGGGAAAGACGCGCTCGCGAGGAGGCCGTTGTTCTCAGTCATCCAATGTCCCATTTGCCCGCTTGAGTTCGAGAAGGGTTCGATCGAAGCGGTTATGGAATTCGCCAGTGCTGGAATACCAGTTGTATCGATGTCTATGGCATTGACGGGACTCACATCCCCAGTCACGCTTGCCTCCACCATAGCGATCGTGAATGCAGAGAACCTTGCGAGCTTCGCGATCTCGCAGATGACCAAGGCGGGAGCACCAGTGGTATACAGCTCGGAATCGACCTCGCCGAACATGAGGACAGGAGAGATACACTACGGCGCGGTCGAGGAGACTCTAATCGCGGCAGCAGCCGCACAGATGGCGAAGCATTATGGAGCGTCCACGATGGTCGGAGGGTTCGGCGTAGGGCTCGGCGGAGAATCACCGGGAATATACTTCGATCCTGCGGAGCTTGTGTTCACGAGCAACTCGTCTCTAGCCCTGACTGATTTCGCATCTGGCATAGGCGGACTCGATCAGGCAAAAGGTGCGTCGTTAGAACAGGTCATAATCGATTGCGACCTCTGGGAGAACATCCGGGAACTAAGAAGAGACGTTCCGCTGGACGACGCTCATTTCGCAATCGACCTCGTGAGATCGGTTGGCCCTGGAGGCAACTTCCTGAAGGAAATCCACACGGCGAGGAATATGAGGAAGGAACTCTTCATCCCGAGTCAAGAGAAATCAGACAACCTTGCACTATACCGTCTGAACAAAGACCGCAGAGAGATGGTCGCGAAAGCGAAAGAGCGAGTGAAGAAGATCTTGTCGACTCACGTTCCCGAGCCGGTGGACAAACAGACAAAGAAGGAAGTAGACAGGATCTTGAGCACTTACGAGCGCTGAACTGACGAAACTCTCACCTCGCCGGCATGATCGATTCGACGAACTTCTGCCACCTCTTCGCATCCTCGACCCTGCTCAGCAAATCTCTCTTCCGGAACTCCGCCTTCTCAGGCGTCTCGACTGAACGAAGCTCGTCTATGGCCCTCAGAAGACCGCAGGTCTCTTCGAGCAGCTCCTTGGCCGAGTTCAACGTCATCGGGTCATGCGCGAGTTTCTTCTCGAGCTCGCGCTCCTTCGCCTTGAGATGATGGATCAGTTGGTTGACTTGGGCGATGTCTTCAGGCGTGAGTTTCTCCTTGCTGGTGAGATTGTACACGATTTCCCGAAGATCAATCTCCGAGTCGCCGAGCATCTCATGCTCCGGAATCAGCATCCCGACCCAGTAGACGAGCGAGTGTATGCGGGCTATCATCTTCGCCCTATCCTCGCCAGTAAGGAGCAGCCTGGCATCGATGCCCTCGGTTTCCCTTGCCGTCTTCGTGGCGGAATCGCCTGTCATCAGAGTCTGGGGATAACACTTCGAGCCTTTAGCGGTTTTCACGGAAAACCCGTGAACGCCTCCAAGAAATCACGAAGAAGGGGTTTGGATCCATAGCTCATTCCTTCGCGATCCGCTGGAACGCTTGGTCTGAGATCTCCAGCGACCTCTCGATGTCTTCTTTCGAGTGCGCCAAGGAAGTGAAGAAGTGCTCATCAGCATGCGGCACGCCGAAGAACACGCCCTTGCCGAGAGAGTACATGAACCAGTGCTTCCACTTCTCAGGGTCGACATTGAACGCGTCCCGCCAAGTCCTTATCTCGTGGTCCGTGAAGTACATCTGACCCAGAGAGCCCACGGATTCGACCCATACATCTACTCCTCTGTCCTGGGCGACATCTCTCAGGCCGTGGAACAGCGAGTCGCCAATCCTGTCGATCTTCGAGTACGTCCCGGGCTTGGATAGGATTTCGAGGGTCGTGAGGCCCGCGGTCACGGACACTGGATGTGCGTTGTAGGTTCCGCCATGGTAGACGTTTCCGCCCTCCTTGGGGATGATCTCCTCCATGATCGCCTTCTTGCCCCCGAAGCCGGCGAGCTGATACCCGCCTCCTGCGATCTTGGCTATCGATGTGATGTCCGGCTTCACATCGTATCTCTCCTGAGCTCCGCCAAAAGCGACTCTGAATCCGGTGAGGACCTCGTCGAAGATCAGAACGATCCCGAGACTTTTAGTGAGTTTCCTAAGCTTCTTCAGATAGTTGTCCCTTGGCGCGAAGCACCCGCCGCCCGCTTGCACGGGCTCGATGATGACGGCAGCGAGGTCATCTGCATTCTTTGTGAGGACCTCCTCGGTGACGTCCCAGTCGTTGAACGGATAGATCACCAGCAAGTCTGAGATGCTCTTCGGGATGCCTGTGCCGAATGGAACGGCAGGTTGGCATCTGCTGTCCTTCAGTTTGTCCGGAGGAATGTCAACGCACTGCAACGCATAGTCATGACCGCCGTGGTACGAGCCCTCTGCCTTCGCGACTTTCTCCTTGCCCGTGTATGCCCTCGCGACTCTCAGCGGGTGCATCGTTGCCTCGGTTCCCGAGTTGGCGAACCTGAACATCTCGATGGACGGCATGGCCTTCTTGACCATGTTCACGTACTCTAAAGCCAGCTCACCGGAAGCGCCGAACATCGTACCTTTGTCGACCTGCTCTTTGACCGCCCGGATGACTGCCGGATGGTTGTGCCCGAGTATCATCGGGCCGTAGCCAAGCGCGTAGTCGATTATCCTGTTCCCGTCGATGTCCCACAAATAGGCGCCCTTCGCGCGCTTCACATAGAACGGATAAGGTTCGAAGAACCGCACGTTGCTCTCCACTCCTAACGGTATCAGTTTCTTCGCCTTGTCGAAATGCGCTTTCGATTTGCTCGTCCTAGCCACATACTCCTTCTCGTAACTTGCCTGTGCTGCCATGGTGCACTACCTCGCATGTTCTAGAAGGACCACTTGGAAAAGCCCAGCACCATTTTCGGCAGTATCAAAGAACATTGACCCACACGGATAATGCCATAGCCTTGGGCAGTCCTCTTCGCTGCTCCGCAATGAGAGGCCTGATAGAAAAGGATTGCTAGAGCTGGTTGTGTTTCAAAACGAGAGAAACGGTTATGTGTTCAACAGAAGCTGTACTCATGGATGACAATCGAGGGCGACCTCCGAGAGAAGGCCAAAGAAATGGGCATGCATCTTGTTGGATTCTCTGCGATCGAGAAGACATCCTATGCTGAGATCGTCCGGTCGAGGATCTCGCAGGGACTGATCCCTGAGGAGATTGTGGAACTCACCGAATGCTTCCAAGTACCAGACTTCTTCGCTGACCCGACACGATCTCTAGCAGGGGCAAAGACGCTGATCTGTGTCGGCCAATCGTATCTCGAACGAAAGAGCGCTCCGAAGGACATGTCGATGAGAGGGGTCATCGGAAGACACTATTGGAGGGACAGCTACACAGACTTGGTCAAGAAGCGCGATGATATGGTCAAACATCTGCGGTCTGCAGGGTTCAAGGCGGAGAAAGCAAAGGTGCACCCGAGGGAGGCCGCCAAGTTGACTGGATTGGCGTGGATCGGCAGGAACGCCCTGGCCATCAACCCGACCTACGGCTCTTGGGCGTTGTACTACTCGATCGTGACCGATGCGGTCATCGAGCCGTCGCAGAGAATCGTCAAGAGCTGCCCGGAGAAATGTCGGAAATGCATGGAGGCCTGCCCGACGAAAGCCTTAGTCGAGCCGTACGTGCTGGATGTCAACAGGTGCCTCAACTACATCCTGGAGCAGAGAGGACCCTATCCAGATTTCGCCAGGATACCGGCAGGCAACAGAGTGAACGGCTGCGACAAATGCCAAGAGGTCTGTCCGATGAACTCTGCTGCGAAGCCCGCTCCCAAGCATTTGACCGCGAGAGAGCTGGATCCCGAGCTGGTACCGTATCCGAAGCTGGATAGATGCTTCGAGGTGACGGACAGGGAGATGGCGGACAACTACGCGCACATGGATTGGTTCGAACCGTCCACTCGCTTCCTCAGAAGGAATGCGCTCATAGCAGCGGGCAACAGCGGCGAGAAAGAGCTGCTGAAGATTGCCAAGAAATATGAGCGGTCCGAGGACGAAGTCCTCAAGAACCACGCGAAATGGGCAAAAGAACGCCTGTCATAATCCATCGCCCCCGGGCGCTGCGCTTCGAATCTACTTCTGCGGTTCGATGATCACCTTGATTGACTCGCCCGCCTTCGCCACGAGTTCGAACCCCTTGCCCGTATCCGCAAGGCCGAACCTGTGAGTGATCATGTCGCTCACGACGATCTTCTTTGTCCAGAGCAGCTCGATCGCGTCCTTGATGTCATCCGGACTTCCAGCGTATGTCATGGTGACTGTGATCTCGTCCTTCCAGAGGTCTCCGAACGGCACGGGAACCTGAGTCCCGGGCATCGGAGGAGCGAACAGGAGAATCGTGCCGCCACGATCGACGGACTTGAACGCCTGATCGATCGCACCGGTAGATCCTGCACAGACTATAACGAGGTCCGCGGGCCTTCCGCTGTTCGACTCGCGCACGAGCCTGGGAACGTCTTTCGACGCATCCAGGACGACATCCGCGCCGAACCTCCGCGCAGCGTCCAGCCTGTAGTTCGAGAGGTCCGTCGCAATTATCTTCTCAGCACCGTAGGCCTTGGCGAGCTTGATGTTGAGCAGCCCCGCGATGCCACTGCCAAGTACAAGAACAGTCGAGCCGGGCTTGAATCGGCAGAGCTTGAATCCGCGGACAACACATGCCAACGGTTCGATGAACGCTCCGTCGTCGTACGTGAGTTCCTCTGGCAGAACATATACGCCGTGCTCGAGATTGATTTCAGGAACGCGGATGTATTCGGCGAATCCACCTGGGTAGAAGTTAGTCGTCCGCAGAGTGTCACATGTCGATGTGTGCCCTGCCAAGCAGTACCTGCATTTCATGCAAGGAACATGGTGGGATACGAAGACGCGCTGGCCTACCTTGTGCTTCTTGACGCCCCTGCCGACCTCAACTATGTCTCCCGCGATCTCATGCCCTAGAACCAAAGGAGCGCGCTTGATCCTATACCATTCCATGACGTCGCTGCCGCAGATGCCGCTCGCGACGACCTTGACCATGAGCTCGTTGTGCCCTACCTCTGGCTTCTGCATCTCCTGAAGGCGGACATTGCTGTTCCTGTAGTACATCGCGACGCGCATTTGTCCCTGTCCCCTTGTGCAGTCTACTTCTCCTTCGAGAGCTTCTTGTAGAGATCGTAAGCTTGCTTCACTGTCGCATCTTCGTGGACGATCTTCCTGACAGCCTTGATCATCGGTATCGGGTTGTCCGATTGCCAGATGTTCCTGCCCATGTCGACGCCCGCAGCTCCCGCCTTGATCGATTTGAATGTGAGCTCAAGCGCCTCCTTCTCGGGAAGCTTCGGTCCGCCGGCGACGACGATAGGGACGGGGCAGCTCTCGACGACCTTCTCGAAGTCGTCACAGTAATAGGTCTTGACGATGTGAGCGCCGATCTCCGCCGCAATCCTGCTTGCGAGCGACAAGTACCGCGCATCCCTCTTCCCGAGCTCTTTTCCGACAGCCGTGACCGCAAGGACAGGCATGCCGTGCTTCTGTCCCTCGTTCACGAGCTCTGAGAGGGCGAGCAAGGTCTGTCTTTCATGCTTGCTCCCGACGAAAATCGAAAGCGCGATGCCCGAAGCGTTCAGTCTCAGCGCGTCCTCGACGCTTGTGATTATCCCTTCGTTTGAGAGGTCTTCGCCGACTATGCTGGTGCCGCCCGAGACTCTCAGCACGACTGAATTGCATATGCCGGGGTCGATCGATGATCTCAACACACCTCTGGTTAGCATGATCGCGTCCGCGTAAGGCGCCAAAGGCATGATGGTCTTCCTCGGAACCTCCAGTCTACTCGTAGGTCCTAGAAAATAGCCGTGGTCCACAGCTAGCATGACTGAACGGCCAGTATCGGGCATTATTATCCGAGATATTCTGTTCTTCATACCCCAATCCATGAGAGAGCACCCTCCTCGATGTCTGCCTGTGTTTGGAACAGGAGCCACGATATTTATAGGTTCACAGATGAGAGCTGGCGGACTCACACCTGCGAAGGTTCGATTGCATCGATACGCCCAGTGAGATGGGAACAATAAAAAGCGGGTACAACATCTCATGGGTCGGGTGCGATGCGACAACTCTCAAGAATGGCGATTGCGGCACAGTTCGTCTTCCTGCTGGCAGTCTCATGTTCATTGACAATCATGCCAGGTCGGACCGAGGCATCCCCGAGCGAAACTCACGGCCCGATCCGCATCTTCAGCGACTCTGAATTCACAGCCGCGAAGGGCGTCCGAAGCGGTACGGGGACTGCGACCGATCCGTACATCATAGAGGATTGGGACGTCTCTGTTGGGACTACAGACGGAATCCGCATAGAAAGCACCCTCGCGTACTTTGTCATTCGGAACGTGGCCTTTTCCGGGGCGGGCCTCTACGGATATGATGGAGTCAGCATGGCAATGGCCAGCAATGGCCGAATCGACTCCTGCACCTTTCAATGGGTTGATGTCGGAGTGAGAGGCGTTTCATGCAAGAACATCACAGTATCGTCAAGCAATGTCACGGACTGTCGAGCGGGCATGAGGTTCGACACATCGCAAGACATCGCCATCAAGGGAAATGTCGTTTCCCTATGCCAGTTTGGGGCGGGATATCAATCGTCGTACAGGTGCACAATTGCGGGGAATAGAATCGATAATTCAAGCGAAGCGGGCATCTACCTGGAGTCGTCGACCGATGTGAACGTGAAAGCCAATGTGCTCGAGAATGGTCAAGCCGGAGTCCAATTGACGCAGTCTTCAATAGTGATCATTCATCACAACAACATCATAAACAATACCATGCAAGGCTCCGAGCTTCAGGGTAGTGGCAACTATTGGTACGATCCCTCATCGAGTGAAGGCAACTACTGGTCAGACTACGGTGGCCAGGACGCGGACAGCAACGGGATCGGGGACATCTCCTACGTGATTTCCACGAACCAGCAAGATCGATTTCCGCTGATGACGCGATTCTCCGACGCCCCTCCGGTTGCGGTAGTCTCCCCGACAAGACCTGCCTGCAACACGAACGATCCTCTTCTGGCCAATGCCTCACAATCCCACGATGCCTTGGACGTGCAGAAATCGCTTGAGTTTCGATGGGACTGGAATGCAGATGGCATATGGGACACGGCCTGGGTCAGGGACACGCTGACTGCCCACAGATACACCCAGGTCGGAACATTCACAATTGCCCTGGAGGTGCAGGACAGCTGCTGCAACGTTGCGAGGACCACCGCCACGGTCATAGTGGAGGATGTTGCGCCGATCATCAATATTCAGCAGGAAAGTGGAGCAGTCGTGCACACAAGGACTGTCACAGTCACTTGGCAATCCAGTGATGGCGGAAGCGGACTGGACAACTTCGAGGTCGTTCTAGATGGGGGCAATGCCACGATCTTCGGCAATGCAACGACGTCCGCAGAATTCTCTGGACTGCAGAATGGCAACCACACTATCACAGTCCGAGCCTTCGACAAGGCAGGCAACAACGCTTCAGATACGATCACGTTTGCGGTCGACGCGGAGGCTGGCCTCACGTATCCGTTGTTGGTGGCAGGTGTGGGCGTTCTTGCGACTGTCATCGGTTTGGTGACCTACGTCATCTTGCGCAACAGAAAGAGAAATACAGGGAATCAATAGACAACGAGGATCACACTGGAGTCATACGCGAGAATGGTCCGCTGGACATCACTTCTTGTCTGACTTCTTCGCGCCGATCAGGAACTCGATGTCGAAGATCCGCTCGACCTGTTCAGGCGTGAGTATTCGCTTCTCTATGACTAGCTCCTTCACTGACATGTTCCGTCTCAGCGCTTCCTTCGCGATCTCAGCGGACTTCATGTAGCCGATGTGCGGGTCAAGGAATGTGGCGATGGATGGGTTCTTCTCGAGATAGCTCCTGCACTTGTCCTCGTCCGCCTCGATCCCCAGGATGCACTTGTCGATGAAGACCGGGATGTAGTTGTTGAGCAAGACTATCGATTCCAGTATGTTGTGGATCATCACGGGGTTCATCACGTTCAGTTCCATCTGACCTGCTTGGACAGCCATGGATACAGAGAGGTCGTTGCCCATGATCTGGAAGCATATCATGTTCATGCACTCCGCCATGACAGGGTTGACCTTCCCCGGCATTATGGATGAGCCCGGTTGAGTCGCTGGCAACCTGATCTCGGCCCAGCCCGTCGTGGGACCTGAGTTCATCAGCCGAAGGTCGTTCGATATCCTGATCAGCTCGAGGGCAAGCGCCTTGAGGCCACCTGATACGGTCGAGAAATCAAGCCTGCTTTGGAGAGATTCCCTCGGATCTTCAGCTTCGATGAGGTTCAGGCCTGTGATGGCCCTCAGATGCTTCACGACCTGCGTATGGTAGTCCGGGTGAGTGTTGGCACCAGTACCGACTGCGGTTGCACCAAGGGGGACCTCTTCCAGGAGCTTCAGCTTCTCCTTGAGCTGGTCCCTACCTTTCCTGATCGCGACCGAATATGCCATGAACTCCTGGCCGAGCGTGACAGGGAGCGCATCCATCAAGTGCGTACGACCAGACTTGAGCACTCGTTCGAACTCCATGCCCTTCTTGACGAACGCCCGTCTGAGCTTCTCGAGTTTGTCAAGCAAGTCCTGAGCGATGATGAGTATGCAGAGGCGCATCGCGGTCGGGTAGGTGTCGTTCGTCGACTGCGCCATGTTCACGTGGTCGTTAGGGTTGATCAGCTGGTACTCACCCTTCTTGTGACCCGTGAGCTCGAGCGCGCGGTTCGCGATGACCTCGTTGAGATTCATGTTGAACGACGTACCGGCGCCCGCCTGGAAGTCATCGACGACGAACTGATCATGAAGCTTGCCCGCAAGGACCTCATCGCACGCGGATACGATCGCCTCCGCGATGTAAGGTTCGAGCCAGCCGACATCCGTGTTGGCCAGCGCGGCCGCCTTCTTGACCATCACATACGCGTTGATGAATTCAGGTCTGGGCATGATGCCGCTGACAGGGAAATTCTCCGTTGCCCTTAGCGTCTGTATGCCATAGTAGGCGTCCTCTGGCACCTCCCTTGTGCCCAGCGAATCCTTCTCGGTCCTCGTTCCCATTGCCTGAATCTCCGCGCTTCAGAAGCGTGTCAGCATTTTGCTTGAGCGTATTAGTATGTTGTCCCG
>JALHSX010000013.1 GCA_022865445.1 Thermoplasmata archaeon
ATGAACTGACTTGGCGAGCTTGCTTGGGCTGAATCCTGCGATGCCGCTCAAGAAGGCGGTCTTGACATCAATCCACTCAGGCTTTGCAACTCCCATCTTCTGATAGTCTCCAGTGAAGTCGAGCTGTCTGATGACTGTCTCTGCCGCAGTTCTCATGTTCTTGATGTATTCTTGTACAGGTGGTTCTGCGACGGACTCTTGGGCGATCTGCAGCCATCCCATCAAGACCGCGAGCTGGTTCAAAGCGTCGTGTCTGGTCACTTGGCCCAACAGGTTCAGTTTCTGGTTGGCGACTTCCAGGGCCTCCTCGTACATCTTGCGATCCGTCATATCAGTGACAACCGCAAGAGAACCCGAAAAATCACCGTCTTTGTCCTTGATCGGGGTCGCTCCTATGTTCGCGCGTACCAAGGTCCCATCCTTTCTGAAGAAATCGAGCTCGTACCTACCGGCGAGCCCCCGTTTTCTATCTTCGAATTTGTGCATTGCCAGCTCGGCAGAATGTTCATTCATGAACTGGAAAACTGGTTTGCCGACCATCTCGTCGACGTGATATCCTAGCATATCAGCCATCCTCGGATTCGCAAACCGGATAACCGCATCCGCGTCTGTCGTCACTATGCCTTCCTTGGCTAGATCGACAAGCTGCCGGTAATTCTCCTCGCTCGTCCTCAGCATCTCCTCCGCCAGTTTGCGCTCGGTGATGTCAGTATTGAAGCCATGCCAGACTATACTGCCGTCGGCCAATTTCTCGGGTGTCGATTGGCCAAGCACCCATCTGACTGACTGGCCGGGGATCTGTACTCGATATTCACATTGCCAGGGCGTCATGTGTTCCGCTGAATATTCAATGGAACCAACTAATCTATCGAGATCCTCGGGCAATATCGCTTTGGCTATTGGAGAAAAATCCTCGCGTACATCTTGCGGTGAACAACCGAAAATTCCCTTGATGGCTTCTGTGGTGAACGGAACGCAATAGGTTCCGTCTGGCCTCTTCACGAACTGGTAAATCATTCCGGGCACATGGATTGACAATTTCTTGAACAGGGTGTCGCGCTCACGCAGCGCATCCTCCGCCCGCATGCGCTCGGTGATGTCCTTGGTTATGACCGAAACTCCGTCCTCGATCGGATATGCAGTGATATCGAAGATGTGATCCTTACCGCCAAGACTGTATTCATTTGTGAAGTTCGCTGCGTTCTTTGTTCTCAATACCTCGAGATATACCTTTCTTGCTTTCTCGCCCTCCGCGCCTGGGAAGACCTCCGTGAGGGACTTGCCGATCGCGTCTCTGGCCGGAATCCCTGAGAGCACTTCGGACGCTTTGTTCCAGTATGTGTATCTCATATCCTTGTCAAGTGCGAAGAAGACGTCCGTAATGCTGTCTGCAAGCTGTCTGTACACAGACTCGCTCACCCGAAGCGCGTCCTCGGCCCGTTTGCTGGCGGTGATGTTTCGCACTACGATGAGGATTTGACCTTTCGCGACGGGAGCAATCCTTGCCTCAAAGAACCTAGTCTCGCCTTCGACCTCGAGGGGGTACTCCCGAGCCACGATTCGACCTGTCTTCAGTGCTTCTTCAAATGCGCTTCCGTACATCTTCCCGACGTCAGGAGGAAGGACTTCCTGCACCTTCCTTCCCATGAACTTCTGAGGAGGAACATACAAATCAGCGATGCGCCCGGCATTGAAGTCTAGGATAGTCCCATGAGCATCGACACGGAAGTACAGATCGGGGAAGGCCTCGACGATAGCCAGCAATCCTGATGTGAGTTCCTCAGATTTCTGTTGAGCAATCTTTCGAGTGGTCACATCGATGACTATGCCTTCGTAGAGCACGGGGTTGCCGTCAGAGTCTCTTCGCACGTAGGTATGGTCCTCGACAAACCGCACCTCACCGGACTTGGTGACGATTCGATATTCTTGGACGAAATCATTAGCTCCCTTCCTGACGAAATCCCTGAACTCCTCCTTCTCACGCTCGAGGTCCTCTTTGTGGATGATGTCATCGTACACAAGTGTAGAGACAAACTCATCTCTTCTGTAGCCCCACTGCGCGACGCTGTCAGAAATGAATGAAACCGGCGAACCCGGCCCCGGACGCCAGATGACCATAATGACAGAGCTTTTGTCTATGATCTCCTGTAGTTCCTTGTATCTCTCAAGTGCACCGTGAAGCTCCACCTCCGCCTTCCTGCGGTCAGTGATGTCTCGGACGTATTCTATGACCCCTGACAGTTCGCCCGTCCTGCTGTCCCTCAAAGGGAAGCTGTAGAGGTCGAGCCACCCGATGATCTCGCCTTTTGGACCCGCCTTCGGAACAACCTCGTGCGCCGACTTCCCACTCTCGATTGTCCGTATGCTCGGACATGAATCGCATTGTGCCTGTCGGCCATGATAGGCATCGTAGCACTTCTTGCCGACCAGTGGCGTCTTGTGCGAATACCAGTCCTCCATTGTCTGGTTGACACGAATGATGTTCAAATCCTTGTCGAGGACGCTTATCCCATCCTGGATGCTTGAGAATACGCTCGATAGGAACCTCTCCCCCTCACGAGCGGCCGCTTCCGAGCGATTGCTCTGAACAGACTTCCTCAACATGTTCACAAGCTCCGTGAACAGAAGCTGAGGGCTTGCACCCTTTTGGAGGTAGAAATCTGCACCGCAGTTCAGGGCCTGGACGGCTGTCTCCTCCTTCCCCTTACCTGTAAAGAGAACGAAAGGAATCTGCAGACCCTTTGCCCTGAGGATCTTGAGCAGCTCTAGACCATCCATCCCTGGAAGGCTGTAGTCTGCCACTACTGCGTCGTAGTTCTCAGACTGCATCTTCTCAAGGGCCAACTCGGCGGTGGTTGCCGATTCGATCTCGAAATCCCCTTCTCGTTTCAAAAAGAAGCTAACCAGATCAAGGAACCCGACTTCATCATCGACGTGCAGGACTCTTATCATTCATTTCTCCGCCAGAATCCTCCGAACTTCTACAGGAAATAGGATGTACGGTATTTAGGTAATTGGTAACCAAAAGGCGCTGAGGGGGAGATTTGAACTCCCGAGGCGCTGAGCGCCACGAGCTTGCTGGCATAAGGACAGCAGATTCCAGGCTCGCGCCTTACCGAGCTGGGCCACCTCAGCTTGACTACCTTCAAAAGGGTGTTTCTATTTAAGAATATCCGCGTGTCGATTTACCCTCGGGAAGACGCCCCAGCACGTCAAGATCAGTCGGTTCTGTCGCTTCTGAGAACCGAGCCGATCTGATCCAGTATCTCTGGCCGCGAATCCCTCACAACTGGGCGGAATCGCCTCGCGATATCTATGTCCGCGAGGTCGATCTCGGCTTCAACAATGTCTGGCTCGAGATCCTTCGCCCTCACGATCTCCTCCCCACGAGGACCGTACAATACGCTGCCACCTCCAAAGACGAGACTGCCGTGGACTCCGACCATATTGCTGTAAGCGACGAAGATGGCGTTCTCCACGGCCCTACCAGGCATCACTCTTCTGAAGAACGGTCTCGAGGTTGTAGGGGCGGCGGATATGTTGACCAGTATCTGCGCTCCCAGTAACGTCTCGAGCTTGGCGAGTTCAGGGAAGAACATGTCGTAGCAAATCATCAGACCGATCCTGGCATGGCGCCCATCACCCACAACAACCACCTTCCCTTCGGCGAAGAAGACCTTCTCCTCGAACGGGCCGAATGTTGGGAGGTACATCTTGTCGTATCTGAAGAGCTTACCAGTACCAGCCGCGAGCAGGCATGAGTTGTAAACGACGCCCGACAATCGTTCGCCCTTCATCGGAGCCCCGAACACAATGTCTTTCTTGGTGTCCTTGGCGAGCCGGACTATGGCCTTGATCATCGGGCTTGAGGCTGTCTCCGCCTGCCCGAACAGGTCGTCCCGAGGCATGTAGCCTGTGAGGTTGAGCTCTGGGAAGATGACTATCTGTCCCTTCGTCTTACGCACGATGTCCTTCATGCGCTTCAGGTTGGCCTCCTTGTCGTGAAGCTGACAAGTGAGCTGGGCGAGTGTGACAACGATCTTCGCCATCAAACGACGAATGGTCCTGCAAATAGATTACGGTTCTCCCTTGACAACCAGGCCAGACCGACCATAAGCGATATATCCAGACGGGGACATTCCAGCACGATGATACTCCCGAAGCTCAAAGAAGGGACGGAGCAGATAATCGAGAAATTCCTCTCTGAGAAGCTGAGAAAGACAGGCGCCAAAGGCTACGTTCTCGGCGTGAGCGGAGGCATAGATTCTGACGTCGTTCTGAGGCTCTGTGCGCGGGCTGTTGGGAAGAAGAAGGTATTGGCGCTCCTGATGCCTGAGAAGGATTCCCCGAAGGAAGATCTCTTGGATTCCATGGAGATCTGCAAGCGCGAGGGCGTGGATTACAAGGTCGTCGACATCACCGGTCCTATTGAAGCCTACAGGAAAGCGATCAAGGAGAAGATCGACAGGAAGTCACTGGCAAACATCAAAGCCAGAAGCAGGATGATAGTTCTCTACCACTACGCCAACACCGATTGGAGGCTCGTCGTCGGGACCAGCAACAAGAGCGAGCTACTTGTCGGGTACTTCACGAAGTTCGGCGACGGCGCAGCGGACTTGGAGCCGATCGGCGACCTTTACAAAACGGAAGTCCGGCAACTCGCGAAGGAAATCGGAATCTCTGACAAGATCATCAAGAAGGCGCCTTCAGCTGGCCTGTGGAAAGGGCAGACGGACGAAGGAGAAATGGGAATCACCTATGATAGGCTTGACGCGATCCTGTTCGGCATAGAGCTTGGTCTGGCCGAGAGGGATATCGCTGAGCGAGCACAAACCACTGTCAAAGAGGTGGCGAGGATTGCGAAAACCGTGAGAATGACATCTCACAAGCGCAAGGTCCAGCCGGCCCCGAAGCTGGGCTTGAGGACTCCTGGACTTGACTGGCGTGAAGGCGACGAGGACGTTTAGCTTCTGCTTCCAAACGTTTATGTAAGGCCATCCTTTTTGGAGCGATGCACTGAGCTCCCGTAGTGTAGTCCGGCCAATCATTCGAGCCTCTCGTGGCTGCTTTCGCGGCAGGCCGGTGAAAGTTCGATACCCGGGTTCAAATCCCGGCGGGAGCACTCGCTTCTACTTCGATTTGACTCGGAGAAAAGGCTACATGGAAGGAAGGTCAATCTTGATATACTGGTTCGTCCCTCGATTTCACCTATTGTGGTGGTCGTGAAGTCTAGAAGCATCATTGTTGTAACGGCTATGATAACCGGATTCGCAGCGATGGTTTTCGATGTTCTGCTATGGAGGCGGTTGTCAATAATGCTGCTCGGGCTCTCACTTGTGTTTGTAGCATATGCAATTGGGTGGTTCCTTTGCGGTTGGAGTGAGAGGTTCCAATTCCCTCCCTTATTGAAATCAGAAAGAAGGTGTCTGGCTTACATTCTCACATTGTCTGATGACAAAAGGGTTTGCGGCAGTCTGTGACCTAATTGATCTCAAGCCAGTCACCTTGGTTCAAATCCGGGAGGGATCATACCGTGCCGACGTTTATGCCTTTCCAGGATATCGTTCTTGATTGGTCTCTGCAGAGCATGACACAGAACGAGGGAGGTCCAACAGTCTGACACCCGAGGGGAAGTGGTGTGTCCCGACCTTTCCTTCTTTGCTTCTCTGGTAGGAGAGGCGCTTGTTTCACATACGAAATCATCGCACGCTAGACTACGCGGTCCGCATTGTCCCCGCTCGCAAGAGAGTGATCTATATCATGTCCAGAAGGTGGAACAGGAACCGGTGGTTTCGGGATCTGCATGACAATCCGGAGAGTTCCGATCGACTCTGCTCCGACAAGCCTCTCCGCTCGGATTTCTCCTCCGAGGAGCTGAAGAACGGAAGCGAGAAACGATGGGTCCGAGAAGACTCCTCGTCTCATCCGCTCGGCGGCGTCAAAAACACCGATCGTTGAGAGGTCCAGGCTCTCAGGCACATAGACTTTAGAGAAGTCCACTTGCACATGCCAGAACGGGGTCTTCATTCGGTCCTCGATCTCACTGATTCTCGCTACGACAGTGATGGCATCATGTATGGAGTGCCTCGCCCCTAAATCAAGGATCTCAACGATGACATCCTCGATACTGTCTGCCCCCGCAAAGCTAATTGGCACTCGTGCAGGGGACTCGAGGACGAGATTGAGTTTCCTTTTCGGATTCCTTTGCTCGAGCAACGTCTTCCCGCTTCGGAAGGCATCTCCAAGGTCCAGGCTTGAGGCATGACCTACAGCCAAATCTCTCACGATTTCAGACAGCTTTCTCATGCGGACAATCGAAGAAGATGCATGATCGATCTGGTCCACAATACTCCTGGAGTACTTCACTATCTTAGGTGGTACCCTTTCATCCCCCGAAATTATCTCAGCGTAAGATTTCACTGGCGTGATGAAGTTCACCATGTCGTGAGCTAGGAAGTCCATGTAGGTCTGAGCTCTCGCTGTGGCCTCGTCGGTCTCCCTCTTTTTCTTGGCCAAGTCCCCGAGCGCTTTGGTCAATCTCCGCTCTTCACTCGCCAACCTTTCGTAAGGTCTGGCGACTGAGGCCTCAAACAGGGCCAGGAAAATGAAAGCGAAACTGGCAAACCCGAAAACGTGGCCCGCGAGGTTCATCAGGCCATACACGTTCTTATAGAGGGTGAAAAGTGACTCCTCGAATATGGCAAGAACCATAGCCGCCATCAGGAAAGCCAACGCCGGATCCCTCGTCTTTGTCATGAGACTCCAATACTTTAGAACGGCGGCTAGTAGAATACCCATGATCACATACTCGAGTGCCACCTTCAACCCCGTGAGTCCTACGCCTGGGATAATTAACGGCGGAAAGAGGTCTATGAACCAGGTGAAGATAGAAATCAAGACAACCGAAAAAATCAGGAAAGAAGCGAGGATTGGTTTCGGTCGAATCAATCTTGACGGATGGCTCGACGAAAGGAATAATGCGACGGCCAGAGTGGTTGCGAACGTGAGTCGAGCTGCAATCCAGAAGTATATAGGCCGGTTCACGTCTGGCTCGATAAGGTTGGGCATACCTTGGTAGCTCAATGTGTGCGCTATATGGAGTAAACCAACCGAGAGGAAAGCCGATCCTATGAACAAGCTCCGCGCGTCCTTTGCGTACTTGCGCGCTGACCAACGAACGCTGAATATAGAGAGAGAGACAGCAATGGTGAAAACCTCTATAGCGATGTGCATCGGCAAGAACTTCGCGCCTGCGAGTGTTGTCGCATTCTGGCTCGCGAGGAGCAGAACGGACAGGTAGGCGGCTGCGGCGACAGCCGTTATCAGCAAGAGGATTTTCACTTCTCTTCTTCTCCAGACAGGAACTGATTCCAGAGTCCGTCTAAAGCGTATCATGCCATGACCTCTTCGAACGGCCGATGTACAATTGCAGTCATTGGGGCTACCCTTTCTCGACAACCTGTTTGATGGTGGACACGAACTCCTTGAGATCAAACGGCTTTCTGACGAATCCAACAGCGCCGCTTGCCATGGCAGCTGACTTCGCGGTCGCATCTGCACTGATGAAGAGAATTTTCAGATGTGGATCCATCCGCAGCAGGATCAGGGTGGTTTCCACGCCGCTTTTCATGGGCAGCCGATGATCCATCAGGACAACGTCGGGACGCGGTTTCATTTCCTTGAGTTTCTGGATTGCCTCCTCTCCATCGTAGGACCAACCGATGAGCTCGAACCCGTGTATCTTTAGTATCTCGCGATAGGTCTCGATGACCATGCGATCATCCTCGACTATGAACACTCGGATCGTCAACTCACCCACCTCTAGAAGGCAATATCAGTATCTTCTTACCTTTCGAAGAACCTCGAAAAACCACATCTTGAACCGAAATCCTGGCTCCCAAGTGACTCGCAAACGCTGAACATATCATGGGACTCGATGCCACCCCGCGAGGCGCACTCATCCTAGATTGCTCGCAGGAGGACCTTTTCATGTGAAGGAGGGCGTCGCCAACGCACCTACTGAGTATCCTGTATGGCAGAGGGAACAACCTCAGGACGCCTTCGAACCACAGACGCATATTCTCGCCACAAGCCGAAGCGAATCGTTAGAGATATATCGACTGCATTTCCAGCAAAATCAATGATTGTGTTCCAGGGACTTATAGTATCACACCGAAAAAGCCATCTGCTGCCGCGAACCCGGTGATTCTGCCGTTGGTGGGTTACTCCACCTTCCGCGGGCAATGGATTTATCATCACGATACACGATGAGTTACATTCCGTCGCAACGGGTTGGTGTCTCTTGAAATGATCCGTGCGTTGGTGTTTGACTGGGGCGATACCGTAATGCGTGTCTTCCCGGAATTCTCAGGACCCATGGCACATTGGCCCAAAGTGGAGGCCGTGCCTGGAATCGAAAACGCGCTGAGAGCGGCAAAGCCGAGCTACGTAATTGCTCTCGCCTCAAACGCTTCCGACTCAGGATCCGGTCTCGTCAGGGACGCTCTCGAAAGAGCTGGCCTGGAGAAGTACTTCAACGAAGTTTTCACGGCACGAGATCTCGACGCTACGAAACCGAACTCCGCCTTCTACCGCGGCATCCTACGCAAGCTGGAATTGGCACCAGACGAGGCCGTGATGATCGGAGATCATTTCGAGACGGACATCGCTGGAGCCAAGAAGACCGGCCTTTGGACCATCTGGTACAATCCATCGGACAAGGAACCTCCGATTGGCCTTGAGGGGATGGCTGACGTAGTGATTCAGAGATACTCCGATATGGAGAATGCATTGATGATGATCTCCGGCAGGGCCTCGAGGACCATGTCCTAGTCAGCTGAGCGCGAAGTGGATATGAATCTGATTGACCTGACGCCTTTGACCTTCCGAATCTTGCCAAGAATCTCTCGCAACCTGCCGTTGGGGCCCCTCGCAATGAAGACCTCCATGCACTGTCCCTTCTCAAGGTGCAGGTGAAGCATCATCTGAATCTCCTCGTACCTATGCTGCAACACGGAAAGCTCACCCCTCGGCCCTATTTCGTCGTAGATCATCGTTATGACGATCTGATTCTCACCTTCGGTGCTGTCCCACTCAGCCTCATCAACGAAGGAACGCATCGACTCGCGCATCGCGTCCGAACGCGATCTGAATCCCTTCGAAGCTAGGATTTCGTCGAACCGGCTCAATAGCTCGCTGGGCACGGAAATGCTCACTATCGTCATCTTCTCGTCTCGGGCCATGCGCAGTCGAGCTATTTTAGTCTTATTAAGAACCCATGACAGAATGAATAACCGGGCAGACTGGCCTATAGCCTGCCAAGCCTCTTCAGAATTTCCTCGGGCGTGGAGACGAGGGCCTCTCGAATCTCCTCAGGCATCATTCCAGCTCCGCGCGCAACAGTGTTTGCAAACGCCATAGAGCTAAGGTCGTCTGGAGAATGGGCATCAGTGTTCACTACAAGCTTAGCTTTCAGATCCTTCGCAAGGGACGCGACATGGCCGTTCGCAAGTGAATGACCTCGGCGGCAAGAGATTTCCAAGAAGACATCGTTCTTCGCCGCAAGCTCAACCTCGTCGATAGAGATCATGCCTGGGTGTGCCAATATGTCCACCTCGGGGTTCGAGACCGCCTTGCGGTTCGTACCTTTCTCGACTGGTTCGACTGGCGTCTCCCCATGGATTAAGATCAGCTCGGCACCCGCTTTCCGCGACTTCCTTATGGCATCATCCAAGTACTTGACCGGGACGTGAGTGAGCTCCACGCCGGGGATAGCTTCTATTCCCCAAGCGTCAGCCCGCTTGCAGTCTCTAGCGAGCGCTTTTACGACTTCCTCAAGGTTTGAGAAAGAAGCGTGGTCGGTTAGAGCGATTGCTCTGTGATCAGCAGCTGCCGCTCTCCTAATCAGTTCCATCGGCAGGAGTTCGCCGTCGCTCAAGATCGTGTGCATGTGGAAATCACATCTCCTAGCTCTCATTTCCTTCTACCCTCCAATTCAGCATGTATCTCATCCATCGATATACCCTCATCGTAAAGCAAGACCATAAGATGATACATCAGGTCACCCGCTTCGTAGACGAGTTCCTTCCGCGATTTGTCCTTCGCAGCGATCATGACCTCCGAGCTCTCCTCTGCGATCTTCTTGAGCAGAAGATTCCGGTTCATGAAAAGCTTGCATGTATAGGATGAGTCGGACGGGTTGGCTTTCCGCTCGTCG
>JALHSX010000091.1 GCA_022865445.1 Thermoplasmata archaeon
CTGCTGCCCAGCCTCACTATCTCGACATGGTCAATCGCCCTGAGCCGTTTGATTACGTCCTCAAGGAACTCGTCTGATACCAACAGACCGTCCCCGCCAGAGATGAGAACATCTCGTATCTCCTGGTGTCCCTTGATGTACTTGATCGCGGCGTCGATCGTTTCCTTGCTCATTTGGTGGTCGGTCTGACCCGCCATCCTCCTCCTCGTGCAGTGCCTGCAGTAGTTCCCGCACATGTCGGTGATGAGGAACAGGACCCTGTCCGGGTACCTGTGCGTGAGACCGTGCACGGGAGAGTCGATTTCTTCGAAAAGCGGGTCTTCCATGTCCGATGCGCTGAAGTCGGTTTCCTGGATCGTCGGGACCGCCTGCATCCTGATGGGATCGTGCGGGTCGTCCGGGTCCATCAGCATCGCGAAGTAAGGGCTAATGGCCATCCTCAGGATCTTCAAGGATTCGTGAACTCCAGCTTCTTCGTCCGGGGTCAGGTTGACGACTTCCTTGAGCTGGTCCACGGTAGTAATCCTGTTCTGCACCTGCCACTTCCAGTCGTCCCATTGATTCTTTGTTACGTTCTTCCAGAGCGAGATTTCCTTGTACGACCGCATCGAATGTTCACCCCAAATGGGCTACGATGATTCTGCATTGTGCGGCTTGCTATTTAGCATCTCTTCAGCACGGTTCCGACAGCGGTACGAACTCCGATTGCTCAATACGAAATCGGAATGCATCTCATGCTAGAACCGGTGCTATTCGTACGAGCATGTCTATCTGCAACTTTCCGAGCAATGTTAATCGCCAATGGTTAAATAGCCTAAACCTGATTCCAGAAAACACGGTTCCAGACGGCTGGAATCGGTCGTTGCATTTGCAGACTTCCAAATAGACAACATCGTCCGATATGGATGAGGCGATCGCTAAGGTGTTGAAATGAAGAAAGTCGCGATAGTCGGAGCAGGACAAAGCAGGTACGGCGAATTCCCCGACAAGGGCATCAAAGAACTTTTCTTCGAAGCCTACAAGGATATGACCGCAAGCGTGGACAAGGGAATAGACTCGAAAATGATCGAGGCTTCCTACATCGGCAACCTCGGCTCGGGAGGGTTCCAGCTCGGAAACATGTCAGCGCTGGTCTCTGAATACTGCGGCCTGCCACACATCCACACGATGAGGATCGAGAACGCGTGCGCCTCTGGCGGCTACGCGCTCGTCGCAGCCATAATGGACGTGCTCTCCGGCACCCACAAGGTCGCGATCGCGGGCGGCGTTGAGAAGATGACCGATGTCTCCGGCTCCAAGCAGAAATACTGGCTCGGAGTCTCTGGCGACACCGAATACGAGAGGCTTGCGGGCACGACATTCTCGGGTCTGTACGCCCTGATCGCGCAGAGACACATGCATGAATTCGGCACGAAGCGCGAACACCTGTCGATGGTGGCTGTGAAGAACCACAAGAACGGCGCTCAGAACCCGAAAGCCCAGTTCCAGAGGGAGATCACTTTGGAGCAGGCGCTCAAGGGGCCCATAGTAGCTGCGCCATTGAACCTGTTCGACTGCTGCTCGACGACCGATGGCGCGTCTGCTGTCCTAGTCTGCGATGCGGATATCGCGAAGCAGTTCACCGACACGCCGATATATGTCGGTGGTTTCGGAACGGCAAGCGATTATCTTGCCATCCATGATCGAGTTAGCACTGTGACCCTCGAGGGCACGAGGAGGGCGAGCGAAAGGGCGTACAAGATGGCTGGGCTCACACCCAAGGACATCCAACTCGCCGAAGTCCATGACTGCTTCACGATCGCTGAGCTGCTTGCATACGAGGACCTGGGATTCTGCGAGAAAGGCAAGGCAGGACCGTTCATCGAGGAGGGCCACACACAGATAGGCGGCGACAAGCCCGTGAACGCGAGCGGAGGGCTGAAGTCGAAGGGTCACCCGATCGGATCGACAGGCACGGGTCAGGCGTACGAGATGTTCAACCAACTCAGAGGCACTGTCGAGAAACCAACCAGACAGGTGAAGAACGCGGAGATCGGGCTGGTGCACAATGTCGGCGGTTCGGGCGGAACCGTCTCAGTGACGATCATGAGGAGGTGAGATGTGTGACGATAGGCATTTCTGGTTACGGCGTCTACATTCCCAAGCTCAGGATCAAGAAGGAGGAGTACGCGAAGGCCTGGGGCTCATTCTCCGCTGCGGGCGTGAGCGAGAAGTCCGTTATGGGGTTCGACGAAGATGTCCTCACATCCGCAGTCAAGGTTTCGAGGAGAGCGCTTGAATCCGTGCCGCTGACGCCGGACAGGATCTCAAGATTCGCGCTTGCCTCGACCTCAGCGCCGTACGTTGAGAAACTGCTGTCAGGAACCATTCTCGTGAGCGTTGGCATGCCCAACACCGCGTTCTCATCCGACCACACGACCTCAACAAGGGCGGGCACCGAGGCAATCATCGCAGGGTTCGAGCACGTGCTTGCGAACCCAGGCGGCAAGGCGTTGGTCGCGGCAGCAGACGCTCCAAAAGCGAGCATGTGGGACTCGATCGAGCACCAGCTGGGAGCCGGAGCTGCCGCGTTTGTGTTGTCAAACGACAACCTGATCGCGGAGCTCGAAGGCCATGCGTCTTACGCGAGCGAGTACTTCGGCGAGAGGTTCAAACCAAGAGACGACTCGCTGCTTCACGATATCAATGTCAAGAAGTTCTCTGAGGGCTCACTGATAACTAACACCACACGTGCAGGGAACGCGCTGATGAAGAAGCTCAACAGGAAGCCCGAGGAGTACCAGCATGTGGTGATCCAGCAGCCCGATGCGAGAGTGCCTGCCACAGTTGCTGCCAGGATGAACTTCACCGATATCCAACTGGCAGACGGTCTAGTGTCGAAGATGCTAGGAGACCTGGGAGCAGCATCAGTGCCGGTCGCGCTCACGGCGGTCCTGGACGCCGCGAAGGTCGGCGATAGGATCATGGTCATATCGTACGGCTCCGGCGCGGGGAGCGACGCCCTCAGCTTCAAGGTGGTGGGCGATAGAAAGGCGATACCCAGGTTCCAGGCTGAAGCAGACAAGAAGGAGTACATTGACTATGTCAAGTATCTCAAGATCAAGGGAGCGATCCTGTGAGGTGAGATGAAATGGCACATGTTTCTATTCCGATGTATTGGAGGACGATACCTCAGCGCTACAAGCTCGTCGGGCAGAAGTGCAAGAAATGCGGACACATCAACTTCCCGCCCAAGGGCGTGTGCAAGTACTGCAACGTGTCCTCGGAGTTCGATGAGATCCAGCTGAGCGGCAGTGGAAAGGTTCACACGTTCGTCCTGATAAGCGCAGGTGGAGCTCCTCCAGAGTTCGCAGACCAGGAGAAGGCCGGAGGGCAATATCCCGTCGCCATCGTAGAGCTCGATGAGGGTCCGAAGGTCATAGGCCAGATGGCCGATGTGGACCCGAAGGAGGTCAAGATCGGCATGCCCGTCAAGACCGAGCTCAGGAGGATCTACACAGAAGAAGATGTGATCCGATACGGGTTCAAGTTCGTTCCAGTCACGGAAGGGAAGTGAGATAATGGACTCCGGAAAGATGATGACGATGAAGGAGGCCGTGTCCAAGTTCGTCAAGGACGGGGACGCGATCTACCTCGCGGGATTCACACACATGATCCCGTTCGCTGCAGGACATGAGATCATCAGGCAGAAGAGGAAGGACCTGACGCTCTGCAGGGCTACACCCGACATAATATACGACCAGATGATCGCTGCGGGCTGCGCGAAGAAGCTCGTGTTCAGCTACGCGGGGAACCCTGGTGTCGGATCCCTCAGATGTTTCAGAAGGGCTCTTGAGAAGGGGCAGCCAAAGCCTATCGAGATCGAGGAGTACACGCATTTCGGCCTCTCAGGGAGATTGTTCGCGGGCGCAACGAACATGCCGTTCCTGCCCATGCGGACGAACCTCGGCTCCGATCTGCCTCCGTTCAATTCGAACATGAAGACGATCAGAGACCCGTATTCGGGAGATGAGATATCGATCGTCCCTCCGCTGAAGCCCGACCTAGCTGTAGTTCACGTCCAGAGATGTGACGCCAACGGCAACTCGCACATATGGGGTATCATAGGCGAGCAGAAGGACGCCGCGTTCGCGTCGAAGAAGGTCATCATAAGAGCTGAGGAGATTGTCGACGAATCGGTCATAAGGTCCGATCCCAACAGGACTCTCATCCCGGACTTCGTCTCGCATGCTGTCGTGCACGAGCCCTGGTGCGCGCACCCGTCGTATACACAAGGCTACTACGACAGAGACAACGAGTTCTACATGCAGTGGGACGAGATCACCAAGGAGCATGACACCACGATGAAGTATCTGGACGAGTGGGTGCTAGGCGTGGAGGACAGGGCCGCGTACATGAAGAAGATGTCCGCCGAGAAGATACTCAAACTGAAGCCCAGGACTGCGTACTGCACGCCTGTCGACTACGGGACTCTGTGAGGAGGTGTGAGAAATGACTGATGTGACACCAAGCGAATTGATGGTCATAGTAGCTGCTCGCGAACTCAAGGACGGAGAATCGGTCCTGGTCGGCGTCGGCATACCAAACCTTGCTGCGAACCTGGCAAGAAAGCTCCAAGCGCCCAACCTCAACATGATCTATGAGTCCGGAGCGGTCGGCTCCAACCCTACAAGAATGCCTCTCTCCATAGGAGACCCGTGCCTGGTCACGGGCGCTAAGAGCGTGTGCTCGATGTACGAACAGTTCGCCTACTATCTGCAGGGCGGTAGGATCGATGTAGGCTTCCTGGGCGGCGCGCAGATAGATAAGTGGGGGAACATCAACTCCACCGTCATCGGCCAGTACAAGACGCCCAAGGTCAGATTGCCTGGAAGCGGAGGTGCGTGCGACATCGCTTCAAACGTCAAGAAGATCATAGTCATCACGCCGCACGAGAAGCGGAGATTCGTGGAGAAGGTCGACTTCCTCACAAGCCCGGGATTCGTGGACGGGAAGGAAAAGTGGAAACAGCTCAAGCTTCAGGGCGGAGGACCGTATGCGGTAATCACCAACCTCTGCACGATGAAGTTCGATGAGATCACAGGCTAGATGACCCTGGTCTCCCTGCATCCCGGCGTGACTGTGGAGAGCGTGCAGGAGAACACCCCGTGGAAGCTCAAGATCTCGGACAAGCTGGAGCAGACGCCCCCGCCGACCGAGAAAGAGATCACGACGCTCAGATCCTTGGACCCCAAGCGCATGTACCTGGGGTGAACTCAGATGTGCGCGGGATTCGACCCGGTCGCCGAGTACAAGGCGAGGACGAAGAAGAGCGCTGAGTGGTTCGAGGTCGCCTCCAGGCACCTCCCTGGCGGCGTGACGGGAAACGTGAAGTTCTACCCGCCTTACCCTGTGTATCTGAAGAGGGCCAAGGGCTCCCACGTTTGGGACCTCGACGGGAACGACTACATCGACTACATGTTGTGTTTCGGCCCGCTCATCCTGGGCCACGCTCACCCCAAAGTCATCGATGCCATTAGGAAGCAACTCGATAGGGACGGCACTCAGATATTCGGAGCACCGCATGAGCTTGAGGTAAGGATGGCAGAGCGGCTTAAGAAGATCTTTCCGTTTTCCGATGCCGTACGATTCACCAACTCCGGACTGGAAGCGACCATGCATGCTCTCCGTGTTGCAAAAGGCGCGAAGAAGAGATCGCGGATCGCCAAGTTCGAGGGCGCGTATCACGGATGCTATGACGAGGTCCTGGTCAGCCTGACGCCGTCGGAGGACGCAGCAGGACCGAGGGCAGCCCCGCAGACGGTTTCGGGATCATATGGCACGTCTGAGACTGTGATCAATAACGTGCAGGTGCTCCCCTACAATGACATCGAGAACACCGTAAGGATCCTGAAGGCACACAAGGACGACCTCGCAGCGCTGATCATGGAGCCAGTGCAGAGAGGATTTGTCGTGCCGGACCTGGAGTTCCTCAGAATCGTCAGGGAGACGACGAGGGAGCTGGGCATCATACTCATCTTCGACGAGGTGATGTCTGGGTTCAGGATGGAGAAGTACGGCGGGGCCGCAACTGTCTACGGCATCGACCCGGACATGATCTGCTTGGGCAAGATCATAGGCGGTGGGTTCCCGTGCGGGGCGTTCATGGGCAAGAGGGATATCATGGACATGGTCAATCCGGTCACCCGCGCTAAGAACGAGAGGGTGTTCCACGGCGGAACCTTCAACGGCCATCCGACGATCCTCGCTGCCGGCATGGCGACCCTCGATGTGCTCGAGGAGCCGAAGACCTATCCGTACCTGAACAAGGTCTCCGACAATCTGAGGGACGGCTTCAACGATCTGTTCGGCAGAATGGGCTACGAAGCTAAGGCGATCGGCCCGGGCTCGACATTCAACCTGGTATTTACCAAGGGCAAGATCGCCGACTACCGAGACGCGGCCAAGTGCGACGTAAAGCTCAGGCAGAAACTGGACTTCGGGATGCTCGCCCGCGGGCTGCACTTCCACCCGGACAAGCCATTCTACACATGCACCGAGCACTCGGACAAAGATGTGGACCAGACGCTGAAGGTGGCCGAGGAAGTCCTGAAGAAGATGAAAGTCTAGTCGAGCGCTCTCACACAATAACCTTGAGCGCACCCTCGAATTCAGCCTCAGCGGGCCCGGTCATGAAAGCCCTGCTGTCCTTGTCCACCTTGATTTCGAGGGTTCCACCGCGGACCTTGACTTCCACCTGGCCCGGCTCGACCCATCCAAGCATGAGGGCGACGGCTGCGCTCGCGGTCGCCCCGGTCCCGCACGCAAGAGTCTCGTCGTAGACTCCGCGCTCGTAGGTTCTTATTGAGATCCTATGAGGTCCGATGACTTGCGCGAAATTCAGGTTGACACCCTTGGGGAATCTCTTATGGTTTCCATTGACCGTGTCGCCGATATCCTTGACATCCAGCGACGCTAGGTTGTTTGTCTTCGAGACGAAGTGGGGCTCTCCCGAGTTGACGAGCGATCCCTGGAGCGCTCTCCTGCCAGCCCTGATCTCAATATCCATCATAGAATCGCTGGCTTTTCCATTGTCCGAGATGTACCCCCTGAGATCCTTTCTCTTCGTTCTTATCAGTCCCATCTCCACGGTGTACGAGTCACCTCTTCGGACGATATGCTTGACTCCGTCCCTGGTCAATACATCAATCTCTGACTTCCCTAGTTTTCCGGTGAGGTAGGAGGCGATGCAGCGGATCCCGTTGCCGCACATGTCGGCCTCGTTCCCCGCCGGCTCGAAGAGCCTCATGGAACCATCAACACCCTTGGCACGCTCGAGGAATATCACGCCGTCCGCACCAACTTTGAAATGTCTGTCGCATAGCTTCCTGGCAAGCGCGCTACGGTCGCGGTCAGGAGTTCTAGGGCCGTCCAGCTCATCTTTGATGATGAAGTCGTTTCCGCAGCCCTGATACTTGACGAATCTGAAATCGTATTTCATCTCAATACCTTGATAACGCAACGGGATATAATCGTGTTTGCCTCCGTCGCCAACCAGAGAACCGTTAAATAAGCATGTTGGGATTCCTCAAGTCCAGCCCGGATAATCTTTGGAGTCAAGGAGGGAACGAACTCTGCACAACATCCTGATAGAAGGGGGAACCGTTGTTGACGGGACGGGCTCTCTCGGCAAGCCGCTTGATGTGGCGATCGACGGTGCCAAGATTGCGCGATTATGCAAGCGCTCCGAGGCAAGAGGTGCGATGAAAATAGATGCAACGGGGCTGATTGTCTGTCCTGGATTCATCGACATCCACTCGCACTCTGAGTTCCAACTCCTGGCCAATCCCTTTGCTGAGAGCAAGATCCGGCAGGGGGTTACGACAGAGTTGGTAGGCAACTGCGGCTCATCTCCCGCTCCAGCCATCGGAGTCGCAAGGAAGGAATTGGAGGGCTATGCGGAACTCGCTGAGGTGAGGCTCGATTGGGTCACGATGGACGAGTATCTGCTTCGGCTCTCGAACTTGAAAACATCTGTCAATGTGGCAACCCTGGTCGGGGCGTCCACGCTCAGACAGTGTATAATCGGGAACTCGAACATAAAGGCAGGAGAGGATGAACTAGCGAGGATGAACCAGCTCCTGGCGGACGCCATTTTGCAGGGTGGGTTCGGGCTCTCATCCGGGCTCATATACGTGCCGGGGTTCTTTGCGTCCACGGAGGAACTTGTATCCCTGGCGTCCACATCCGCATCTTTGGGCGGGTTCTATGCCAGCCACATACGAGGCGAGGGCAGAACACTCATCAAGGCGGTGGAAGAAGCCATCAGGATCGGCCGCGAAGCGCACTCTCGTGTAGAGATATCTCATCACAAAGCATGCGGTAGGCCGTCCTGGGGAACTGTCGGCCGGACGATCGCCATGATCGAGGAGGCAAGAGAACAGGGAGTCGATGTCTCTTTCGATGTATATCCCTACACGGCCTCGTGCACATACCTGGATACGCTTCTCCAGCCTTGGGCAAGAGAAGGAAGCAAAGAAGAAATCCTCGAGAGGATCAGAGACTCTCAGACACGCGAGAGGATCATCCACGAGTTCGTGACCCCGACGGAATCGATGGAAGATGCCGTGACCGACACTGGCTGGGAGAACATCAATGTGATGGGGTTTTCGTCTGACCTCTACAAAAGGTTCGACAACAATACGATCGCTCAGATCGCAGAAGCGATCGGCAAGGACCCAGCCGAGACGACACTGGACATCCTGGTCGAGGAGAACCTCCGAGCCATTGCCGTTTTCCACGAGATGGATGAGGACGACGTAGTCAAGGTAATCAGTCATCCACTTGCCGCGATAGGCTCGGATGGAGAGGCTGAGGCACCGTATGGTCCGTCGGGAAAGCACGCGACCCATCCCAGGGCCTACGGTACGTTCCCGAGGGCGTTGAGGAGATACGTCCTCGACAAGAAACTTGTGCCTCTGGAGGAGATGATCAGGAGAATGACGTCATGGCCCGCGGAGCGGATAGGTCTTCAGGATAGAGGGGTTCTCGCGAGTGGAATGGCGGCAGATATTGTAGCCTTCGATCCTGAGAAGATACGTGACCTGGCAACCTACGAGGACTCTCATCGCTACCCAGAAGGTATCGAGTATGTGATCGTGAACGGCGCCGTCACGATAGACCATGGCGAGCACACGAAGGAGCGGGCTGGCCAGGTCCTGAGACACAAGCCGAGCATAGCATAGACTCAGCTCGACGCCCCGCATATGTCCAGCGCGACCTGCGAGTACACGTGGGTGCACTTTACAAGGTCTTCTGTTAGGACGTACTCGATCCGAGCGTGGGCGCCCGCACCGCCCGGACCGAAGACCACCGTGGGCATCTTGGCGAAATGGGTCAACAGAGCAGCATCGGTCCAGCCCCAGAAGCTCGTCACCTTCGGAGGTTTACCAGTCACAGACCGGACAGATCTCTCCAGTGATTTCACAAGCGGGTGTGAGGTGCTCACGACGTTGGGTACATGGGTCATGGTCAGCATGTTCGCGGGATCCCGCGTGAGTTTTGCCTTGAACCTCGGATCCTCTCTCTTCAGTTTGTCGAAGATGTCGTAGATCTCCTCGAACACCTGTTGCACCTTCTCCTCGGGGATCCACCTGCGGTCCAGCTTGATCATGCAATGATCGGCCACAGAGCTTGGCTGCTGTCCGCCCGTGATGACGCCGAGGTTGATGGTTGCAGACAGCGTGTACTTGCTCTTGCGCAACGCGAGCCTCGGTTTGAGGTCCTCCTCGACCGCTCTGACGAACTTCGCTGCCATAGTGATCGCATTGACTCCCTTATCTGCCTGACCGCCATGAGCGGCCTTGCCATAGAAGTGAACGTCAAGCCATTCCAGCCCTCGGTGCGACGGCTGGATCTCAAGACCGGTCGGCTCGCCCACTATCGCCATATCCGCCCTAGGACCGTGAACGACGATGTCCTCTGTGCCGTCGCTCTTCAGTTCCTCGCCCACGACGGCTGCAAGATACAGGTCTCCCTCGAGCTTGGCCTTGGCCCTGCGGAACCCGACCAGAGTCATGGCCATGGCTCCAAGACCGCCCTTCATATCCAGCGATCCCCTGCCGTAGAGCCTGCCCCCGTCCACCTTCGGCGTGAAAGGCGGGATGTCCATGTCGTAGGGCGGCACGGTATCCGTGTGGCCGTTCAACAGGAGGCTCTTGCCATCGCCCGAACCCTTTATGACTGCGATCACGTTCGGCCGATTCTTCACCACGGTTCTGAGCTTAGACTCGATGCCTTCTCCCTGGAGAAACTCGTGCAGGAAGTGCGCCACTTCAAGCTCCATGGTGGGTACTTCGCGATGGCTTGGTATCTTCACCAGATCCTTCACCAGTTTCTCTATCTCGGCTCTCTTCACGGATCGTCTCGCCTTCTCGAACTGATTCAGGGATTTGACAGACATTCGCGAACCGCCCAGGACTAGAAGCTCTGGATGTGGATTGAGATATCTCTCGAAATAAGTATCTGACCAATTTGGGTCAAATAAGCCGCCCGTGCGCCTTCATGATCTCAAGAGTCTCGTCTATCGGAAGGGCGTACGAAACGTGTCCGTCCCTTCCCTCGATGGTCTCCGCCTTGAAGAGGGAATTGATGATGGACTCAGCTGTGGAGTCGATAGTGGCCCTGAACAGAGGATCGATGTCCTTATCGAGCATGAGCTGCTCGGTGACGAGACCGCTGTGCCTGAACCTGAGATGGGAGTTTGCAGTCGAGAAGGCCAAAACTATGTCCCCGCTGCCGTTGTGTGAAGCGGAGCCAGTGATCGCCAGGCCGAATATGGCCCTCCTCGCTATCCTCTCCAGCTGCCGCGCGTTCAGAGGAGCGTCGGTTCCCACGACCATGATGATGGAGCCCCTCTCAGGCCGCTTCTCATCGGGTGATCCAAGGAGGCTGCCCACTGGCACTCCATCTATCCTCAGTTCGCTCCACTCGCCGCAATTCGTCAAGACCAAAGTGCCAACAGAGAACTTGCCAGCATCCGTCGCCACGACTCTAGAGGAAGTCCCAATGCCCCCCTTGTAGTCGTAGCATGTCATTCCCGTGCCCGCTCCGACGGCTCCTTCGTGAACGTCTGTGGTCGCGCCTTCGATCGCCGAGACCACGTGCTCTTCCTTCACATGCAGCCCCTGCGCGTCGTTCAGCCAGCTATCGTCACACTCGGAGACTATCGGGATTATCGTATCGTCCCCCAGACCCACTTTGGCGTTGCCCTTGAGCATATGCCGGATAACGGACTCGGCCACCGTTCCCATGGACATCGTGTTCGTGAGCATTATGGGCGTATCGATCAGGCCGAACTCGCGAATCTGAAGTGATCCGTGCAGGCCCCCGCAACCGTTGAAGTCGAAGTACGCCCCTTTAACAGGGTTCTCGAACATGCTTCCTTCGTGGGGAATGATGGCTGTCACACCGGTCCTCACGGGCCCCTTGCCCGGCTGGGTCGGCCCACTGCCGTGGATGATCGTGGAGTGGCCTACCTTGACCCCTGGAACGTCAGTGATCATGTTCCTGGAGCCCGTGGGCAGTTCCCCGAACCAGATTCCAGTCTCCCTAGCCCTTCGTCTAGTCACTTCCTGACATCTCCGGACTCGAGCCAACATGAGACCCAGTGTTCCTGCGACACATACATGGGCTCGGGCTCGACCTCGCTGCACTTCTCCATAGCAAACGGGCATCTCGGATGGAACCTGCATCCAGGCGGTATGTGCGCCGGGTCCGGCCTCTCTCCCTTGAGGATGATCTTCTCAGTCTTCAACCTCGGGTCAGGCTTGGGAACGACCGAGATCAACGCCTTCGTATACGGATGCCTTGGGCCCTTGATGACCTCCTCCGTCGGGCCCAGCTCCACGATCTTGCCCAGATACATGATGCCGATTCTGTCGCTGAACACGTACGCGACACCCAGGTCATGCGTTATGAACAGGTATGTCAGACCTTTCTTGTCCCTGAGGTCAAGCATGAGCTTGAGGATCTCAGATCTGATGGACACATCGAGCATGGAGACGGGTTCGTCTGCTACCAAGAACTCCGGCTCGAGCACCAGCGCCCCTGCGATGCCGATTCTCTGCCTCTGACCTCCGGACACTTCGTGCGGGTACCTCCACATGAAGTCCTTCGGAGGCCTCAGACCCGCATCGTCTATGGCCTTCGCGACCCTCTTCTCCCTGTCGGCCTCGTTCGCCCCGAGGTTGTTGACGACCAAGGGCTCGGCTACGATGTCGTATATGGATTGCTTCGGGTTCAGGGACTCGTACGGATCCTGGAAGATGATCTGCATCTTCTGCCTCAGCATCTTCATCTTGTCCTTCGTCAGCTTCCGCACATCTATCGTGCCGCTCGCCAGGTTCTCGTCCATCTCCTGCTTGGTCATCTGCTTCTTCGCGACCGCGCGCTCGTTCGCTTCCTTAAGGTAGGTCGCTGTGAGTCCCGCCCCGGCGTACCTGACGACACCGCCAGTCGGTTCGACCAGCCTCAAGATGGCCTTCCCGGTCGTGGTCTTTCCACAACCTGATTCGCCCACAAGACAGAATATCTCCTTATCCTTGATCGAGAACGAGACTCCATCGACGGCCTTCACGAACCTCTGCTCCTTGGATGTGAGACTCTCGACGAATCCTCGCCTGACTGGAAACCAGACCTGCAAGTCCTTGACGGTGACGATATCCCTGACCATCTA
>JALHSX010000092.1 GCA_022865445.1 Thermoplasmata archaeon
CACCTCTCGGGAGAAGGGCAAGAAGGAGCGTATCCCGTTGTGCGGGGTCCCTTGGCACGCGCTCGACTCCTATTTGCCCACACTAGTCAGCAAAGGCTACAAGGTCGCGATCTGCGAGCAGATGGAGGATCCGAAGTTCGCAAAAGGTCTGGTCGACCGCGATGTCGTCAGGATCGTGACGCCGGGAACGGTCCTCGAGAGCACGGTCCTGGACAGCAAGACGAACAACTACCTGATGGCCATTTCGCAGGGCGACGGAGCCTTTGGATTATCGTTCGTGGACATCTCCACGGGCGAGTTCGTCGTGACTCAGGTCGAGGGCGAGGATGCTGAGAACAAGGTCTTGGCGGAGTTCGCGCAGCGAGCCCCGAAGGAGGTCCTGCATCAGCCGGCTTTCGAATCGAAGAAGCTCAGGGACGAGTTCGCACTGGCCGGTGCCGCGATGACTCTCGTGGAAGACATCGCGTTCATCAGAGAGGCTTCCGAATCTATGCTGAAACGGCACTTCAAACTCCAGTCCATCGACGGCCTCGGTCTCGCGGACAAGTCGCTTGCGGTATCGAGCGCCGGAGCGATCCTTCGATACCTTGAGGTTACCCAGAAGCGCAGCTTGGATTTTCTCTCTCCTCCGAAATTCCTCTCCACCTCAGACAAGCTCGTGCTCGACCAAACGACTCTCAGGAATCTTGAGGTCCTGAAAAACGTCAGAGATGGAAGCCAAGAGCACACGCTCGTCTCCATCCTTGATCGCACTCTCACTCCGATGGGAGCAAGGCTCCTGAAGAAGTGGCTCATGGAGCCCCTGATGGACGTCGAGTCCATCGACAGAAGATTGGACGCGGTCGAGGAACTCGTTTCTAACACGGTTCGAAGAAGGAACCTGGCTGACTCGTTGGACGAAATCCGCGACCTCGAGCGGCTCATCAACAAAGCGATCTATGGAAGCGCGAACGCTCGTGACCTCATCGCGATTGGAGCCTGCCTGACTGCGGTCCCGGAATTGAAAGGCGTTCTGGTAGAGATGAAATCCCGACTTCTCAAGGGACTGTCGGATGGCATGAGTGACGCGGGCGATGTGGCTGGCCTGATCGGAAGATCGATTGTAGACGACCCGCCTGTCGCGCTCAAGGAAGGCGGACTGATCCGCGACGGATTCGACTCCGAGTTGGATTCCCTCAGGCATTCCTCGAAAGAGGGTCAAGAATGGATAGCAGCTCTCGAGGAGACCGAGAGGAAGCGGACAGGTGTCAAGAACCTCAAGGTCGGGTTCAACAATGTCTTCGGATACTACATCGAGGTTTCGAAATCCAACCTCAAGCAAGTCCCTCCTGAGTACGAGCGCCGGCAGACCGTTGCGGGCGGGGAGAGGTTCGTCACACCTGAGCTCAAGGAGAAGGAGAAGACCATCCTCACGGCCCAGGAACGCTCGTTCGCCATGGAGTACGACGCATTCGTAAGGGTCAGGGACGAGGTCGCGAAGCACGGTGAGGCAATCAGAGAGATCGCAAAGGCGATCGCGTCGATAGACGTCCTGAACTCTTTCGCAGAGGTCGCAGTGTCATCAAGATACTCGAGACCGGAGATCAACGATTCGGACACGATAATCATCAAGGATGGCAGGCATCCGGTCGTCGAGAAAGCGTTACGAGGATCGTTCGTTCCGAACGATACATACCTCGACACGAACCTGAACAGGCTCGTGATCCTCACCGGCCCGAACATGGCGGGCAAGTCCACGTACTTGCGACAGATCGCCGACATAGTCATCATGGCGCAGGCGGGGTCTTTCATCCCGGCTTCCGAGGCGAAGATCGGCCTAGTGGATAGGATCTTCACTCGCGTCGGCGCGTTCGACGACCTCTCGCGCGGGCAGTCGACATTCATGGTCGAGATGACTGAGCTCGCCAACATCCTCAATAGTGCATCGAAGAGAAGCCTCATCCTGCTGGATGAGGTGGGGAGAGGAACCAGCACCTTCGACGGGCTCGCGATCGCGTGGGCGGTGTCGGAGTACCTGTATGACCATTCGAAGGTTGGCGCGAAATCTCTATTCGCGACTCACTATCATCAGCTGACCGAACTGGCGGACTCACTGGAGGGCGTGAAGAACTACGCGATGGCCGTCAAGGAGCAGGGCTCCGAGGTCATCTTCCTTAGAAAGGTTGTTCAGGGGAAGGCGAACAAGAGCTACGGCATACAGGTTGCGAAGCTCGCAGGCGTTCCTCACGAAGTGATTGACCGCGCGGAGCAGGTGCTCAGCAGGATCGAAGAGGAAAACGTCCTTGAGGTGAAGGCGGGCAAGAAGGTCCAGAAACAGGCGTTCCTGCTGACTCCTGAGAAGGAGTCGACCATCGAGGAGGAGCTGAGGAAGATCAACGTCTCGAAGATGACGCCGATGGAGGCGTACTTGAAACTCAGCGAGTTGAAGAAGAAGCTCGGGGGATCGAGTGGCAAATAGGATCAGGGTCTTGGACGATGCCACTGTCAACAAGATAGCGGCTGGCGAAGTGGTAGAGCGGCCAGCATCGGTCGTGAAAGAGCTTGTTGAGAACTCGCTCGACGCCGGTGCGACCGCGATATCCGTGTCTGTCGAGGATGGCGGCAGGAAATCTATCTCTGTCCGAGACGACGGCTGCGGCATGTCCTCCGAAGATGCGAAGGCGGCCTTTGAGCGCCACGCAACTAGCAAGATCACTTCGATTGATGATCTTCAGAAGCTCGTGTCCTACGGTTTCAGAGGAGAAGCACTCTCCTCCTTGGCAGCGGTTTCGAAGGTGACCCTGAAGACCAGAGAACACGCGTCTGGCGAGGGAACGCAGGTGGTGGTTGAACGCGGAAAGATCACGAAACTTTCCGCGGTCGGTTGCCCGCCCGGAACAGATGTACTGGTCGAGGATCTGTTCGGTAATATGCCTGCGAGGAAGAAGTCTTTGAAGTCAAACAAGGTCGAACTGGCCCACTGCGAAGAAGTTGTTGTAAACTGCATGCTCTGCAGGCCGGGGCTATCATTCTCCTTCCGATCTGACGGGGATACGGAGCTGGTCCATGTCCCAGCTGAAGGAATGAAAGGTTCACTCGCAACGGCTTTCGGCTCTAAGATCGCGGAGAACATGCTCTTCGGGGAGGCCGAGGAAGAAGGAATCAGAGTCGAGGCCTATGTTGGGAGACTAGAGCACACGCGTTCTTCACTATCCGAGCTGAAGCTGTTCGTCAATGACAGGCCGGTCAGGAGCACAAAGCTGGCCTCTGCTGTTGTTACCGCGTTCGGCTCGAAACTGATGAAGGACAGGTATCCCGTCGGGGTAGTCCGTATCTTCGTTGACAGCTCTTCGATCGATGTCAACGTCCACCCTGCGAAGAGAGAGGTTCGCTTCGAAGACGAAGCGAAGGTCTCCGCGGCCGTGAAGCGGTCGATAGAGAAAGCGGTGGAAGGGCCGGACCTGTCGTTCAAGTACGACCTCACGAAGTTCGCGGAATCGTTCGAGCCTGGGGCGCGAGTGCCTCCGTCTGATGTCGTGGATGCCGTTCAAACGACCCTCAAGATGCAGAAGCCGTCTGCGGAAGAGGATCAACATCCGCTCATCGTCCCGCTCGCGCAGATTATGAATACGTACATACTTGCGGAATCCAGAGGCAATCTATTGCTTGTCGACCAGCACGCTGCCTCAGAGCGCATAGTGTACGAGACAGTTCTCAACTCTATTGAGGCGCGCAAGGAGATATCGCAGATGCTTCTCACACCTTTGGTGATTCGCCTCAGTGCTTCCGAAGTGAGAGTCATGGAGGAGAATCGCGAGACGCTTGAAAAGGCCGGATTCAAGATCGAACCGTTCGGGAAAGGCGCACAAGCACTTCGTTCGATCCCGACCGTGCTCGGCGTAGCTCAGGGTGAATCGGCGTTCAGGAACATACTCGACGACCTCAGCAGGATGGCTCCTTCGAAGAAGCTCGGTCTCGATGTCATCTGGAGAGTCGCGTGCCACACTGCAGTGCGCGCGGGCGAGGCCTTGTCGGAGGCCGAGATGCGGCAGTTGATGTCCGAATTGATGAGGACCAAGAGTCCATTCACCTGCGAGCACGGAAGGCCCACGATGGTCGTACTCTCCCCAGTCGATCTTGAGAAGCTTTTCAAGAGAAGGGTCTGAACTCTTCACGCATGCTCGAAGATCTGCTTCCCATCCTTCAGCACGATGCCGTACTTCTGGGCGATCTTGCTAACTCTGTCGCCAACGTCCTTGTCGAGCAGCTGGGGTTTGTGAGTCGAGAGAATCTCCTTGGTCTTCTTCTTGGAATACTCTATGAGTTCATCAACGGAGTAGTCCGGCTCACCCGGTAGGTGATATCCGGTCACCTGCGGGATCATCAAGTCCTTCCTCATGTATTTCAAAGTGTGAGGATCTGATAGGAATACGCCTCCGGGTCCCTGACGCTTGATGGCATCGAATCCGATGGATGCGTTGTCGAAATTGATCCCTGCTCTCAATCTCTCGATCCATCTCCAGACCTCGCAGTCCATCACGAGCTTCTCGAGGGACATCATCGCTGCGCGGTCGAGGCCTCCCAACCCGACCATGAGGTCGGATCCGGTCAACACAGAAGCCATCGCCGTCATCGCAGTCTGGTATCCCGCCTCTGCGGAGAGAGTCCGGGCAGAGTTGGACGGCCCGCCAGAACAGGAAGGCAATCCGTAATGCTTCGCCATCTCGATCCCGGCAGTGTCCATCAGGATGCCCTCCGGTGTGCCGCACAGGAATATGCCGGATTTTAGGTCCGTCACGCCGGAGAACGAAGAGTAGATCGATGGAGCTCCCGGGCTTGCGATCTGAGATATCGTGAGCCCGCACAAGTTCTCCGCATTGATCACCGCAAGAGTCCCTGCAACGGTCACTGGTGTCACCGAGCCAGCTATTCCCATCGACAGGTGCACCATCGGCACGCCGGCTCTCGAGAGCAGGACCAGCGCCTCTGCCTCTCCCCGGTCGTATCGGAGGGGAGAGATCGGAGTGCAGACATCCGAGAATATCGGCCTCTTCTTCAGTTCCTCGCGGGAGCCTAGTATCGCGGATGCGACATCGATTTGGAAGTTCGCCTCCTCGGCAGAGGTCGCTCCATGTTCGACGTGCTTGGAGGTGTAGGCGATGGTCGCAAGGAATTCGTAGAATGACGATTTGTCAGATGGCATGTCCGTGGCCACAACAGAAGGCCACACGAAATCAACCTCGGGGAGCGCGTCGGACACGATTGCGAAATCGATGACATCCCTGAGCTTCGATGGCCTCTTCTTGCCGGTGGCCACCTCGAACACAGCTGGAGGCTGGCCGTCGGGCGAGATCAGCTGAACGCCTTCATCTGGTATCCTGTAATCCACTCCTCGCCTGGAGCATATTCTGACCGATCTAGGAGCGGACTTCAGCGACTGCGAGATCATCCGCTCATCCAAGTGGACCGTGCCGCTCTTCTTGTCTGTCCTTGCCCCCGCCTTTCCCAGAAGCTCAACCACGGATGGGCTGTCGATCTTCACACCTACTTCCAAGAGGATCTTGAGTGAGCTCTGGTGAACTAGTTCGATATCGTCTTTGGACAACACCTTCATCGTGGCCTTGGTCATGATATCCCTCCGAAGCGAACAGGTAGTTACGAAAGGCGGGATGGCAAAGCAATAGATTAGCCTATTGTTCCAGCCGTCGCCCTACATATTAACTTGCTTATCCGAAAAGTATTAATCCAGTACCTCGGTCTCACATTTCCAGGCAAAGGTGAACAGATGGGCCTCAACATGGCTATCACGGAATTGGAGTCCGACAAGGCGTTGTGCAAAGGAAAGAAACTCTCAACTGTCAAGGTCTTCCTCGACGACCCCAGCAGGTGGGAGAAGTATGTCGAGGTCGACAGGGTCGTCGACCTGAGAAGGGCAACAGAGAAGCTGGGCAAGGACAAGATGGACGCCTTCGTCAAGAAATCCAGGCTGAAGATAGAAGGCGACGAGCTCTATCTCGAGAAGGTCAAGGACGACGCGGACAAGAAGATGTTCGAACCTTTCGTGAAAGAAGTGAAGACGAAGTGGGTACTCCTCGAGAAGGCCCCTTCCGATCAGCGGAAGGACATCGCCTCAGCGGCCAAGAAGGAGAACATCGTGACAGAGTGGGACATGCTCGACTTCGACGAGATGTACGCGACGTGCGCCAAGTGCGGCCTGTCCTGGGACAACAAGAAGGGATGTGTCGGCAACTTTGGACCCTCTGGATCCCCCGTGCCAGAGCTTGCCAAGAAGCACGGGCTGGACATCCTGTCCAAGGTCAACGAGTTTTCGGAGTCGAAGAAGATCCTCTCACCCAAGGACGCGGACGAGCTGTTGAAAGAGGTCAAGATACTCCGGGAGAAGGCGCCTGCCGAGGGCAAGATGATCGTGCGAAGGATCGAAGGCACGCTCAACAGGCTCGAGGCGATAGCGAAGTGCGCCAAGGACTACAATGTAGGGTTCTACTTCTTCTGACGGGCACGGCGATACCTTTTGGGAGTCGACTCTGGTGCGGCACAGGACAATAGAGAAGATGTCATCATCGTCAAGAGTGACGAAGGAGCATTGTCCCTCGAGTTCATCGAGCTCAGGGACGGCGTCGCGCGCGCCTTTCCCCGATGGTCTCCGCGTGGTCTGAGACTCTCAGAGTCATCAGGGAGACGATTGAGCGCTGAGCTCTCTTCGAAATCCTACTCACGGATACTTGTGCAAGACAACAAGAAAGGACTCCTGAGGAGAACGCTCAGCTCGGAGGGATGGGAAGTCGGCAGAGCGATAGAACCGAGATTGAGCCACAGCTGCTCCGCCGTCACCACATATGACATCCCTGTTGACGAGACGCTGCAGGACGCGAACGGGCAGAAGCCAGATATATCCAACACGAGCCACATGAACGGCGTGAGCTTGGATCTGGGCGACAGGAAGGCCTGGGCGTTCTTCACAGATGACGGCGAGACTGCCAGGATCGTTTCGGAAGGCGAGAGGAAGCAGGGGATGCTCGTCGCAAGCTCGCACGAGGACCTCACGATGGCTGCGGACTGCCTCGTCCACTACCTTGCGACAATGAAGAAATCCTGGGCGGTGTTCTCAACAGACATGGGCAGGTTCATTCGCAAGTTCGACCCGATGACGATGTGGCGGCTCGTACTCGACCAGCCGACCGGGCACCAGCACAGGGGTCAGCCAGCATCGAGCGCGAACAGGAGCGCGCTTGTGAAGCTCTTCTCGGAGTACTACGACGAGCCTACGATGCACTCGCTATTCAGGCTGCGGAGGTTCAGGATCGACAAGAACTACGCGGTCTACTACATCGACGGAGGGTTCGTGATCACTCGTCTCGACGGCGATACTGGCCTCATCTACGACATCTACGTCACGCCCTCCCGTCAGGGTGAGGGGATAGGTGACGAGCTGATGCGCTGTGGCATAACGGACCTTGCGGGGAAGGTCTCCAGCTGCTATCTGCACACTAGCTACCCGCGCGCCAAGCGGCTGTACGAGAAGTTCGGGTTCAAGACGGTCTATTCTCAGCTAGGCGTCCGCTTGGACGAGATATCGCTCAAGCCTCCGAGCGCAAGGTAATATATTCCGAATCCAATCACTCGCACGAGCCCGCGAAATGTAGCTCTTGAAGGGGGTTGCGCTTTGATCAGCAGAGAGAGGATTTTTGAAATCGTCGACGGCTACGATCTGAAGAAAGTCAAGATCGGCGTGGTCGCATCGCACTCCGCGCTCGATGTTTGCGACGGCGCGGTCGAGGAGGGGTTCAGGACCGTCGGGATAGGGCAGGAAGGAAGGGACAAGACCTATTCGAAGTACTTCAAATGCCAGCGTGATGCGAACGGGAAGGTCATAAGGGGCATCATCGACGAGTGCTGGACGCTGAAGAAGTTCAAGGAGATGATGGAGCCGAAGTACCAGCAGAAGCTCGTCAATGAGAACATCCTCTTCGTTCCGAACCGATCGTTCACTTCATACGTGGACCTCAAGGAGATCGAGGACAACTTCGCAGTCCCGATGGTGGGCTCTAGGGCGTTGCTAAGAAGTGAGGAGAGAGGCGAGGATAGGGACTATTACTGGCTTCTCGAGAAGGCCGGGCTTCCGTTCCCGAAGAAGATCAAGGACCCGATGGACATCAACGGGCTAGTCATAGTCAAACTCCACCACAAGGTCAAGAAGCTAGAGCGCGGGTTCTTCACAGCCGCATCCTCTCAGGAGTTCCGGGAGAAATCACGCTCGTTGATATTCCACAATGTGATCACCGAGGAGGATCTGGCGAGGGCAAGGATAGAGGAGTACGTGATAGGGCCGGTCTTCAATCTCGACTTCTTCTATTCCCCGCTGGAGAACAAGATGGAGAGGATCGAGCTGATCGGTGTCGATTGGAGATTCGAGACTTCGCTCGATGGCCATGTCAGGCTGCCCGCCCCTCAGCAGATGACGCTCATGGGCGCCCAGGCGACACCCGAGTACACCGTCTGCGGGCACAACTCCGCGACCATGCGCGAGTCGCTGCTCGAGGGCGCGTTCGACCTGGCAGAGAAGTACGTGAAGGCGACGCAGGAGCACTATCCCCCCGGCATCATAGGCCCCTTCTGCCTCCAGACATGCGTCGACAAGGACCTCAAGTTCCATATCTATGATGTAGCACCGAGGGTGGGCGGCGGGACCAATGTGCACATGTCGGTCGGGCATCCGTACGGCAACACCACTTGGCGTACTAACATGAGCACTGGAAGGCGGCTGGCGGTCGAGATACGGAGGGCGATCGAGACCAACCAGGTAAAGAAGATCGTCACATAGGGACGATTCCAATCCCTATGGGAGCGCGAATAGCTGGCTATCTAGCAGGCCATTGCCTCGTATGGCTAAAGCTTATAAAGGGGCAATCTATTGGGCGGAATACCTTTTTCCAAGGGGGTCTTGGTTTTGATTCCCAGGAGAGAGAGGGGAATTGCAATGAAGAGCGACCCAATGAGAAAGCTGTCGGCCAGCCTTCTAGTGCTGGTCATGGTTCTGTCGACCCTGGTCATCCTTCTGCCCTCGGGCAAGGTGGTCCAAGGTGCGACAACAAATGCGATCGACGTGCCCGTGCAGGATACAAGAGGTTTTGATGTCTCCACAGCCACCGTCAACTTGGTAGAAGTCCACAACGGAGCCGTGATCCAAACGCACCTCACCACTCCAGGTCTCTATCATGCGGATGGTGTTCCCGCGGGGTACTACAGGGTCGACGTCACAGCTGCTGACTACTACGATGATTCGAGCGTCTATGCGACTTTCGATGCCAAGAGCGGCCTTGTCACACCGACAGTCACGCTGATTTGGCCTGGTGCGAAGCAGTACCAGTGGACAGTAACGGTCACAGATGCCGATTCGAACCCGATTACGTCCGCCACTGTTGGTTTCTACAATGTGACAATGGACGAGATCGTCTCATCTGACCAGACGAACGAGAGCGGAGTCGCCCACGTCATGATGTTCAAGACCCCGACGCCAACGTCGACAGAATACATCATCCTGTTCGCAAAGGCGTCTGGCTACAACATCTCGTACAAGAAGATCACAGTGTCCAGTTCAGGCACTGACGCATTCGTCTTGCCCCTGTCAAAGAGCGTCAGCGGATGGGTCAGGAACTACGACGGGACCAAGTTGTTGAATAATGTAGTCGGATACATGCTCAACAAGAACACATCGCTCCCGATGATTGCAAGGCTTCTGAAGAGCGACACCGGAGGCAACAGGTTCCAGTTCGACGCATATCCGGGAGCCTTCATACTTTGTGTTGCTGCAGACAGCGGCAGTACGTATGTCGATGACCTCAACGTCCAGGCGTCTGGATCCTACATCTATCCAGACTTCAGACTCCAGAACAAGACTCAGAGGATCGAGCAGGTCGACCTTGACTTCGCGACCGGTGGCAACTACCGATCGTTCAGGCTGGGCGTCAACACGACCTGGTCTTATGATGATGCCTATCCAGGTCTGAAATACAGTGACGTTGGTTGCCTGAGATTGCAGGTCGATTTGGCAGGAAACGCCAATGGCATGGTCGATTCCGGTGAGGTGACCAACTTCCGCGACCTCGTGAACCTATTTGGAAGCCAGTACGTAACGAGCTCCAATCTCTTCCTCCTGAACTCCACTGCCTACGACAATGCGACTTCCGTCTCCGGGTTCGACATGAACCTTACGTCGGGGACCTCGGTGAAGGACAAGACTAGCGTTCACTACGCGTATTCATGCGTATACACCGCGAACACAATCGATATCGGCGCATTGGCCTACGACTCGATCGTATCCGTCAAGTATGACACTGCCGCTACGAACTACACGTACACGGTCGCTCTGGTGAGCGGCTACGAGCGCGTGTCCAACACGAGCTTCGGGGGAACCATCGCTGGCTACAGTAGCGTGGCGATAGACCCGTCGACTGGCACCGGCAGCTGGGTGACAATCGCGATGAGCATCCAGAAATCCGAGACGCCCTCTGCCTCGGCCGGGATCAACTCCGAGGCGAACGCCGCATACGCAGTATTCACCGATAAGAACATCACGAAATACGTCGTGAGAGTCGGCGCGAATGTGACTCTGAACGCAGGTAGCTCCGTTGACCCGAACGGCAACCCGTTGACCTACACATGGAAGTTCGGGGACGGCTCGAGCGATGTCACGACTTTGAACAAGACTGTCGTGCACAAGTACCTGACCGCGGCAGCTGAGCGGACGGTCAACCTGACGATCACAGATGTTGCAGGTCTTCCCAACTGGACGGACCTCAAGGTCGTCTGCGACGATATGGCGCCTTCGCCCGTAATTTGGGCGAAGAACAGGACACTCAACACGACGGACAACTCGGTCGCAATTGAGCAGAGGGAAATGCTCATCGTGAACGCCAAGAACGAGACCACGCCGTCAACTGACGACGCGGCAATCCTAGGCGACGGTCTTGGCATTATCGATTGGGTGCAGTTCGACTACGGCGATGGCAACTCGTCCAACAGAATCGCCTGGAATGAGACCGAGCAGAACGCCACGCACTCGTACGCGAGCTCGGGCACGTACACGCTCGTGCTCAACGTCACGGATGTGGTCGGCCACTGGAAGAACGCCACCTTGACCGTCAAGGTCAACGACACGACCAAACCGACCGTGACTTTCACCGCCAAGAACGAGACCGGCGGAAGCAGCCTCCTGGAGAACAGGACGGTGGTGTTCGATGCATCCGCGAGCTACGACAACCTTGACAACATCTCTCTGCTCAGGTTCGAGTGGAACTACGGAGATGGCGTCTGGCAGAACTTCACGGGCCTTGCGGGCACGAACGTCACGCACAATTACACGAAAGTTGCGGCATTCCATGTCGCCCTCAATGTGACTGACCTCGCGGACAACTGGCAGAAGACCCCGAAGACGATCAACGTCCTAGAAGGCCCTAGGCCGAAGCTGAAGGTCGAGAGGGTATACTACTCCCCCGGCAACTTCTCGGAGGGCAAGCAGGGCTATATCTACGTCAACCTGACCAACACAGGCAGCAGATCCGCCTCAGGTGTGGTCGTCACATTCTGGGTGGTAAGGGCGGACGGGACCGAGAAGCTCCTCGGGACTGCCATGAGCTCTGGAGGCCAGATGTACAACGGTTCGAGCGTGACGGTGGTCGAAGTGGGCGGCAAGGTGCAGATCAGATTCCCTGTCACCTTCGGAGCGAAGGGCACATACACGATCAAGGTGAACGTGACGTGCTCGGACCAGCTCACGGTCGCTAGGTACACCGCGGGCGGAGACCAGGCGCTGATAGTGAAAGAAGCCGGCTGGAAGAAGCCGCTCCTGTGGGGCGGAGTCGCGGCGGTCATCGTATTGGTGCCTTTGGCGCTCTACTTCAGGGGCAGATTGTCGAAGCGCGAGAAGAAGGGCCCGAGGCGCGAGAAGAAGAGCGATGAAGCGCAGTAGGCTGCCCGCTCAAACACTAGGAAACCTCTTAACGATACTTTTCATTCCCTTCTGCTGAGAACTCATGCCGAAGATGTGGCGTCTGGTGGACAGCGGCCTTGTCTCGCCCCCCGAGTCCGCGGCCTTGGACGACGCGATGCTCGAGGCGCACATCGCGGGTGTCGTTCCAAGCACGCTGCACTTCTATGTCCGCGCCCAGCCAACCGTCTCCGTGGGGTACTTCCAGAAGATATCGGAGTCGGTAGATGCGGCAGAGGCCTCGAAACGGGGCGTAGCCATCGTCAGGAGGAAGTCTGGAGGCAGCTCGATATTCACGGATACTGGCCAGCTGATCTACGGCCTCGTGGTGCATGAGAGCGAACTCCCGTCCGGAATGAGCGAGTCGTTCCGCGTCATATGCTCGGCGATCGCTCGGGCCATCAGTTCCTTCGGCCTCGATGCCCGCTATCGACCCATGAACGATGTTGAGGTGGACGGACGAAAGACATCGGGGAACGCGCAGCTCAGGCGGAAAGGCTCCGTTCTGCAGCATGGCACAGTGGTAGTCCAAACGGATCTGGAGGCAATGGATGCCGTTCTGAAGGTCGACAAGTCAAAGGACCCTTCTCTGTCAAGACCTTCCGAGCGCGTCGCCAGTCTGTCGTCGCTCTTGGGAAGGGCCGTCAGCATCGACGATGTCAAGGAAAGAATGACCTCCGAATTCTCAAAGACCTTCCAAGTCCAGTTCGAGAAAGGGGTCCTGACAGAGTCTGAAAGAGCGATCGTGAACAGATTGGTGGCGGAACGCTACTCCAGAAAGGAATGGAACCTCAAGTTCTGAGCCCTACATCTCCTCAGGCGCGTCGAGTCCAAGGCAGTTCAGCGAGTTCCTCAATGTCCACATGCTCGCCTCGACCAATGCGAGGCGCGCGTCCCTGACCGCGCCCTCGGACTTCAGGACAGGCACGAACCTGTAGAACTGGTTGAACTGTGCCGCGAGGTCCTGAGCGTACCCGGCGAGCACATGCGTCTTGCGGTCTTCTGCGCAGGTCGCGATCACCGACGGGAAGCTCGCGACCATCTTGGTGAGGTCCATCTCCTGAGAGCTCGTCAGGTGTTTGGCGTCGAACTTCCTGCCCCACCCCTCGGCCTTGCTGAGTATGGAGCACGCGCGCGCATGCGCGTATTGAACGAAGGGCGCGCTGCTCCCCTCGAAGTTCAAGGCGTCCTCCCACTTGAACACGATCTGCTTCTCGGCTTGTATCCTGGCGATGTTGTATCTGAGGGAACCTATGCCGACGATCCTGGCTATCTCTCTCATCCGTTCCTCGGAGAGGTCGGTCCTGCGCTTCTTCACCTCATCGTACGCGAGCTCAATGGCCTCATCGATGAGGTCGTCCAGGTTCACGACCCTTCCTTTGCGCGTGGACATCTTGCCCTCCGGAAGCGACACGAAGGCGTAGTACACGATCTCGGGCTTCTTCTCCAGGCCCATGATCGAGAGCGCGGCGGACAGTTCCTGCATGGCCAGCTTGTGATCCTCGCCGAGGATGTTGATGGCTATGTCTGACCGAGCGAACTTGTCCAGGTGATATGCGAGGTCCCGTGTCGTGTAGACAGAGGTGCCGTCAGCGCGCGTGAAGACCCATTTGGTCTCGCGCCCGCTTATTCCGAAGCTCTCTAGTTCCAGATAGTAAGCGCCATCCTGCTCCCTGCAGTACTCGGAGGTCTTGAGCTTCGCGATGACCTTCTCGACGCTGCGATCGGCCACGAACTTGGATTCCCAGGTGAATCGATCGACGTGTACGTTCAGTCTCTTGAGGCTCTCCATTATCGCGGCAAGGACTCTCTCGCACGCCTCTCTGGCGAGCTTGACCGTGTCGGGGTCTCCGTGCTCGAGCTTGTAGAGCATCGAGTCGATCTCCTTGAGCACGTTGGGGTCCTCCTCCAACAGTTTGTTGGCCTGCTGGTAGTAGAGGACGTACCTGTAGTCGTCCTTGTCGCGCTCGGGCTCGGCACCGAGCTTGAGGTGTTTCACGCCCCAAGTCATGACGACTGCCTGTCGACCCACATCGTTGACGTAGAACTCCGTTGTGACATCGTACCCAGCCTGCCGGAGGATCCTGGCCAGTGTGTCGCCGATGATCGGATTCCTCGCTCTGCCGACATGTATCGGGCCAGTCGGGTTCACGCTTGTGTGTTCGAGCAGCACCCGCGCACCCTTCTTCTTGTCTGGGGTCCCGAACCTTTCCTTCTTTGACAAAGCCTCGTCGAGCGCCTTCTGGGCGAGCTTGTCGAAGCTGACTGTGAAATTGACATAACCGCCTTTCGCCTCGACGCTCTCAATCAAGTCCTTGGGTTTGATCCGCGAAGCGATGTCCTTGGCGATCGCGTCAGGTGATTTCTTGAGCTTCTTCGCGAGGGGAAAACAGGGGAATGCCAGGTCTCCCATCCCATGAGGCGCCCTGTCTATGACGATCTCGGTCTCCACATTCAGCTCCTTGAGCGTCTTGGAGACTGCCTCCGATATCTCATCCTTGAATCTCTGGAAAGCGTCCTCGGCCATCATCCTCAACTCACTCTGAACCTGAGTATGCCTGCGATTCCTCCGAAGGCCTTGAGCAGCAGCCCGCCCTCTTCGGACTCTCCAGACACGAACTCCACCTTGGTGTTGTTCTGCCCGGCGATCTTGTGTAATTCTCCGACGAGGTCATCGGCCTCGTCCACCTTCATGATAGCACTGCACTTGTCGCACTTCACGTCATCGGTCGAATCCTTTGCCAGGGCTTCTTTCTTTGCACCGCATGAAGGGCAGGTCAGCTTCAGCTTGACCCTCCTCAGGTCTTCCGAGAGGATGAGCGTGTCGACCGCGCCTATCATGAGGGCGTTCTTGACCTGCTCCTCACCGTAGATCGAGAGACCGCCATCTGGCTTCCGGATCTCCTCGAACAGCTTTTGCATGAGGTCCTTCTCCCTCATCAGGTCGATGTCTTTCAGAGATTCTCGGGCCTTTTCAACAAGTTCCTTGAGGCCGTATTCATCCGTGTATCCGACATCGAAAGTATCTATGATCTTCTTCTGCAGCTCGTAGTGCAGGTACTCGCTCTTGACGAAGAATTCCTTGGTGGGTCCAGGGCCGCCGACAAGTACGCCCACGAGGTCCTTTCGTGACAGGAAGGATTCGTTGGCCACACCAGCGACCTTCTTGTAGTACTCGTGCGCGGCTATCTCGATGGCCCTCTCGAACCTGCGTGCGGATTGGCCTCCTCTGCCGTGCTTGCTCGGAACCCTCGACTGCATGTTCTTCACGGACTCGATCCTCTTGCCGTGCAGATATCCTATCGTGGCCTCGCTCCTGTCGATGACGATGAGCCCATACGTCTCCTTTGTCTCGAGCATCCCCTCGATGGTCTCTGTGAAGAACTTCGAGTCGCATCTGTAGATGAAAGTGGGGACCTGCTCTGGCGGCTCAAGGACGAACTGCACCATGTCGGTCTGATCCGCGCCTATCGACCTGTGCCCCACGAAGAAGACAAGACCGTTCTCCGGCGGTTGCTTGAAGTTCTTCAGTCTTGAAAGAATCGACGAGATGGCTGCTTGGACGTTCTTCCTGGTCGATGCGGACTTGATGTTGGACGATTGAGAGTATTCACTACGGAGGTAGTTCGAGACATCAGAGATCTGCTTCGAAGGGGGTATGTAAAGCGATATCAGTTCCGTGCCTCTCCCCGAAAGTTTCCGGACCTCCTCGAGGCTCCTGCGGAACTCGTATGTTTGCAGGTCTGTAAGCTCGGTCACCAGAACCAGTCCCAAGCCTTTTGTACGGGTTAGAGCGTTCACCGTTATAAAAGTTGAGCACCATGGAAACCGTAGTATTGTCGCTGGGAGGCTCCGTACTGTTAAGGGACGAAGGCTACACTTCCTATGTCCGGAGAGTCGCTAAGATCCTCATCGACATGTCTGCCAAGTACAAGTTGTATGTAGTGACCGGCGGAGGCAAGATCGCTCGCTACTACATCAAAGCGGGGAGATACCTTGGAGCCGATGAGAGCTTCCTCGACGAGATGGGGATCGAGGTCACGCGCTTGAACGCTCGTCTTCTCATAACAGCTCTTGGAGATCGCGCGTGTCACTCACCACCGAAGGACTACGACGAAGCTCTTCACGCGGGCAAGGCTCATTCCATTGTCGTCATGGGCGGTGTCAGCCCGGGACTCACGACCGATGCGGTATCCGCATTGCTCGCCGAACGCGTGAAAGCGAAGAGGCTCGTCAACGCGACCTCTGTGGACGGCGCCTACACAGCCGACCCGAAGAAGAACCCGGACGCCAAGAGGATACCACATATGACTCACAAGGAGCTCATCGGTCTGGTGGGGCACTCGACTGGTGCTGGCCCGAACAACGTTTTCGACCCTGTGGGAGCGAGGGTGCTGGAGCGATCGAAGATATCTCTCGCGATCGTCGACGGAAACGATTTGGTCAACCTTCGCGCTGCTCTCGAGGGCAAGACGTTCAGGGGTACTCTCGTGGCGCCTAGGCGAAGGCATGGCTAGGATTTCAGCCTCTTCTGGACGGCTGCACCCGTAAGCTCTCGCAATGCGTCTGAGGCTATCCATCGCGCACTCTTCGAATCAATGAGCTGAATCTTCTTCGATGTTTCAATAGCCTTCATGTTCAGGGCACGGTTTCTCTTGCCTATCTGTCTCAGTGCCCAATTCACTGCCTTCTTCACGAAATTCCTCTCGTCCGTGGCCCCCTTGACGATTATTGGCAGAAACTTGAGGAATGATTCGTCTTCCGCCTCTTTGTCGTGCCAAGCCAGGACCGCCATCATGGCAAATCCCGCTCTCTTGACGAACTCTTCCTTTCTGTTGGCCCACTCGATCGCCCTGCGGTGGGCGCATTCTGTTTTGTCGAAGAGGCTCCCGCAGCATTGGTCGCAGACGTCCCACGAATCGAACTCGTTGACCCAATTCTCCATCTGTCTTTCAGTCACTGCCTTGGGATCGTCGACCAGACAAGCGAGGATCCTTGCCTCGTGGACACCAGTCGCCCAAAGTTTCAAGGCCAGATCGTGATCGGTTCCCGCCTTCTTGGCCATGTTCCTGAGGATTGGAATCGAGATCCCCAAAGTGTTCTTCGCACTAATTCCGAAGCGCGCCATCCCCTCGACGTTCTTCGGGTTGGCATGAGATTTCAATTCCTTCATCACGGTCTCAAGCGCAGTCTTCTTTGGCTCCTTTGCTCTCGCCAATCAATCCCTCCTATACACGTTCATGCTCAAAGCGCTTCCAGGTCGTCGCTGCTGATCTCCTCGAGACCCAATGAGGCGAACCTCTCCCTGAGTTGTCTGTATGCTGGCTTGGGCATGCCTTTCTTGTGGAAGTATACTCTCCTTGCATCATCGCTTCTGGTTGCCATTTGTCTGATCATGCCTTCGTTTAGCGACTCCAATGCGTAGTTTGCTGCCATGTGGCCTATCGCGACCTTCTTCGAGAGGGCAACCTCGGTGAATCTTGGAGCATAGTGTCCGCCTCCTGCGCAGACCACGACCGGATATCCCTCGTCCTTGACGCTCATGATCGACTTAGCTATCGCCTCGGCTGCATCCTCTCTGCCCCAGAGCTCCTCATAGCTGCCGATCTCTATGTAGAACGCGGGGCAGCTGACGCTTGGACCGTGATGCGTCGTCTCGAAGGAGATACTGAAGCCCATGCCCTTGGCGTTCGAGGCGAGCGACCTGAGCGCGGAAGTCATCAGTTGCGGAGATGATTTGCAGAGCGTGCCCGGCTTGCCTCCGAAATCGGCAGATGAGTAGTTGCCAATCGGATGCACTGTCAGGGTCGGGATCCTCGATTCCGCCCTGTGCCTGGACGCGAAGATGACTACCTCGACTTCCTTTCCCAGCTTCTGTTTCACCCTATCGTCGACGTAGTTCTCGTCGAGATGTATCTTGTTGACCTGGATCATGAGGAAATCGTCCCTGACCAACGCCAGGTTTCCATCAAATTCACCGCTTTCAATCCAGCCGGGCTTCTCCAAAAGACGCGCTCGGATGTTCATCGACGCGTTGTCCTCGGATGAGGTCACTATGAGCTTCACGCGACCTCAACGGCGATGACCGGCATTAACTCTTTTCCAGTCTCGCTCCTTCCTCGTGCTCTGTGGAATCCGCATGAGAGTTCTTGTTCTTTACCGAGATCTCTGTGGAGCACACTGGACAAGGCTCAGTCACGAGCGATTATTGGCTTCAGGCCCTCTTCAAAACCGTCCCGCAGTACGGACACGCCACGAAGTCCTTCTGGACCTGCTTCCCGCATTTCGGGCACATGCTCTTGGTGGACTTGCCGCAGAACGGACACACGACGAAATCCGCCTGAATCTCCCGTCCGCAATAAGGGCAGAAGCCCGCGGCAACTGCATCAGGCGGCGGTGGAGGAATCTCCATCGCCTGGGGGAACTGCGTGGCCTGCGAGAATTGCGTGACTTGTGTGGCTTGCGGAGCCTGTTGGGCCTTTGTCGACGCCTTCTGATTCGCGGTCACGCCACCGTAGATGGCAGCAAGGCCGAGTATGATGATGAAGCCCACAACCATCTTACCCTGGCTCGTCTCTGAGGATGCCTCTCCAGAAAAGTAGGCACCTATCCCCAAGATAATCATGATAAAGCCAACGACGATGGATCCGACTCCGGTCGCTTTTCCCATAGGCAATTACCGGGTTATGTTACGCGAATCTAGATACTTAAGCGTGATTGAAATAGTGCTCTGTGGAGACCCTCTGAAGAGCGAAACTCTGGCAAGTTGGAAACGTCGGCAAGACGTGCCCCTCCTCCTGGAGGAGCTCGGCTCGAGGAGGGTCGAGACTCTATCTTCGTTCTTCAAAAAGTCTTATAAGCGGGCCATGATTCTTAGCCACTGAAATGGCGC
>JALHSX010000093.1 GCA_022865445.1 Thermoplasmata archaeon
GGGACACGGTCTCCTTCCCCGCCAGCGAGTTCGGCCCATACGAAGTGATTCTGATAGTGAGTGATGGCGCAGGCAACTACGCCCGAACCGAAGGAATGACGATCGCGACACCTCCGGGGATGGATTTCAGCACAATCTCCTGGACCAGCACCCCGTTCGACATAGACATCTCGTTCAACCTGCTGACATACTCGTACGGGATCGCCTTACTGGCTTCAGTCATATTCGTTGGCGGGCTGTTCGCGAAAGGGTTCACGCACGAGATAACCAAGGGAACGGTCAAAGTGCTCTTCTTCGGCCCCATCTCGGTCACCACGATGATCTTCTCGAAGATCCTCTACCCGCTGATAGTAGGCCCGATCTTCATATTCCCAGTGGTGTTCATCGGTCTCTCGCAATTCGACCAATCGACCGCTGACGTACTGAAGATCACGCTCGTCGCCTATCTCATGGCGGCGGTCACCATGGTCAGCGCTGCGTACGGCTCATGCCTGATCTACCTGGCGGCGAAGAAGATGGTGCTCAAGCCTAGCGTCATATCCAGGATGTTCCTCTACTTCTCGCTGCTTGGCACTTTGACGGTCTTCGAATGGCTGTCGTTCGTGCTCGATCAGTGGCAGAAGACGACGAGTTGGGACAAGATGTACCACGACAACTCTTGGATTGCGACCCTCTCCCCGTTCCACCAGGGTGGCATGTTCCTCTCCAATTCGCTCGTCGGAACGCACTGGGCTCTAGACCTCTGGGTGTTCATCATACCCGCGGCTCTGATCATAGGCGGTGCTCTCGCCTCGAGGAAGCTCTACGGCGACATCTTCGCAAGGGAATAGACGAGCGGACAGAGATAGACCGCAACCAGTCATCGAGGTTGCCTGCAAGACAAAATGAAGATATTGAAGGGGTTTGACCGGAAAAGCGTTCGAAGTACTCAGAGCGCATCGAGCTTCGCTTTGTTCGCCTGGCTCTCCTTGCCGAGCTTGTCCATGATCCTTGCGGCCTCGGCCATGAGCATCTTCGCGATCTTGGCGGCATCGAGATAGAACCTGGCTGATGTCTCCTCGATCTTCCCCGCGAACTTCGCCGCGGCCTTGACATCGACGCCCTTCGGTGTCCTCGTGTCAATCAGGTAGTCCTTGCCATTCAGGTCCTGTATGGGCTCGAGAATCATCTCGTTCAGTTTCTGTTGCCTGGTGAACTCGAGCAGTTCCCCGCGCTTCTTGTGGGCTGCGGCAAGAGCCTTGAAAATCTCCGCGGCAGGTGCCGCATGAGGTTCCCTGGCCAGCTCCTCGTACACTCCCGAGGCGCCCTTCTCCAACTCTAGAGCGAACCTGATTACCGACCCGAACGTATTGCACTCAGGGAAATCGCACTCAACCATCAGAACCACCGAGTGATGACAACCTTCCTGTCCGTGAAGAACTTTACTGCGTCTTGACCCTGACCGTGAAGGTCCCCAAAGAACGAATCTTTGTACCCCGCGAACGGGAAGTAGGCCATCGCAGCGACCAAGCCGACGTTGATTCCGACGTTCCCGACCTGACATCTGTATCGGAACTCGCGGGCCAGCTTGCCGCTCTGGGTGTATATCGATGCGGCGTTTCCGAACGGGCTCGAGTGGATGAAGTCTAGTGCCTCATCAAGGCTATTCATCCTCATGTAGCCCACGACAGGTCCGAACACCTCTTCCTTGGCAATCTTCATGTCGGGCGTGACGCCGTCGATGACCGTCGGACCTACGAAGTGGCCTTTCTCGTAGCCTGGGACCTTGATCTTCCTGCCGTCGAGCAGGACCTTAGCACCTTCTTTCTCCGCGCCGTCGATGTATTCAATGATCTTCTTCTTGGCCTTGGCGGAAATGACTGGCCCCATGTTCACGCTCTCATCCAGGCCATAACCCACCTTGATCTTCTTGGATCTCTCCACGAGACTCTTGAGGAGCGGCTCGGCCACGTCGCCAATTGCCACGAGGTTCGAGCCTGCAAGGCATCTCTGGCCAGCGCATCCGTAGAAGGATGCGAGCATATTCGAAACGGTCCTGTCCAGGACCGCGTCCGGCATAACCACGAGGGAGTTCTTGGCACCGCCCTGAGCTTGAACTCTCTTGCCGTTCTCAGCCGACTTCTTGTAGATGTACTTCGCGATCGGCGTGGAGCCTACAAACGATATGCCCTTCACCTTCGGGTGCTCCATCAGAGTGTCAGACACTTCGTGGCTGCCATTCACGATATTCAGGACTCCGGGTGGGAATCCAGCCTGCTCGACGAGCTTGGTCAAGTAGTTCTGGGTCATTGGCACTTGGCTCGAAGGCTTGATGATGTAGGTGTTGCCCGTGGCAACGGCGTACGGCCAGAACCAGTAAGGGATCATCGCGGGGAAGTTGAACGGGCATACTGCTCCGAAAACGCCCAGAGGAGATATCACTGCCTCCTCGTCGATACCCTCCGCTCCGCCATCCTCAAGACTGTATCCCATCATTAGCGATGGAATCCCAGCGGCAGTCTCCACGTTCTCAATCGTCCGCCTCGTCTCGCCTCGCGCCTCGTCAATTGTCTTACCCTGCTCCTGTACCATTATCCTCGCGATGTTCTCGAAATGCTGCTCCATTATTTCCTTGAGCTTGAAGAACACTCTAGCCCTCGTTATCGGAGGGGTCTCTCTCCACGCCCACCATGCCTCGTCTGCTGCGTCGATGGCGGCCTTGGTCTCATCGACACTGGACATAGGGACCTGTCCTATGATTTCCCCTGTGGTCGGGTTCTCCATGTCAATGTATTTGCCAGAGGTAGAGTCAATCCACTCCCCGTTCACGTAGTTCTTCAGCTTTCCATAATTCTTCTTGACTTCGGACAAAAGTGCCATTGTATCCTTTCTCCCAAACTAGTTTCTCATATCACCCGGCCAGAGAATCTGGCATCTGCACGACGGGGGAACAAACACAGCATGCTGTGGTTGCACAAGAGATCTTCCCACTGCCCCCAATTCGTCCTTCATTCTATCTTACCATTCGGAAGACTTTCAGCTTTCGTGGCCTAAATCTGCAGATACATCAGTAAATCTTGGCCTTGTTCGCCAGAATGTGCTTCCTCATAATATACGTTGTGGTGTGAAAGACATCGTTGGGTCTCACGTAGAGGATGCTTCATTCGAGGTACTGGCAATGACTCATAGGCGGAGCGAAAACTGGGGACAGAAATGCCCTCAGACGAATTGCTAATTCTTGTCCGAGAAATCGAAAAAGGGATGAGACGCCCGGCAGGCAGCATTGCCATCAACCCTCCAATCGACCTAACACCAGCATGCGAAGGCGACATCTGTTCTAGCTGAACTGTAAAGTGAGTTCCTGAGAGAGCGTCACCGCTACTACAATCAATGAATATGAGATGAAGGGGGTTTGACACGAGAGACTGACTTACAACCCGGCCTTCTTGGTCTCTTCCTTCAGTGCCGACTCGAGGATGTCGAGACCCTTCTCCAGCAGATTCTGCTTGATGATCAGTGGCGGGTGCAGCCTTATCACGTTGCTGTAAGTCCCCGCGGTCAGGATGTAGAGTCCCTTCTTGAAGCAGTTCAGCTGGATGTTTCTGGTCAGTTCGGGCACGGGCTCCTTGCCCTTCCTTGTCTTGACGAGCTCCATGCCGAGCATCGCGCCAAGGCCACGAACGTCGCCCACGACCTCCACGTCCTCCTTCCATTCCTTCAAGCGCTTCAGCTCGACCTTGTTGATCATCTTCGTGTTGGGCAAAGCCTTCTTCGTCAGCTTGATCGATTCAAGAGCGCCTGCGCAGCACACGGGATTGCCGCCGAACGTGCCGCCAAGACTCGCAGGTCCGGGCGCGGACATGATCTCGTCCTTGCCTGTAACACCGCCAAGCGGCATTCCAAGCGAGAGACCCTTACCAGAGACGAGCATGTCCGGATTGCACTTCCAGTGCTCTATGGCGAACATCTTGCCGGTCCTGCCAAACCCTGTCTGGACCTCGTCATCTATGAACACCACTCCGTTGTCGTCGCAGATCTTCCTGATCTTTTCCCAGTAGCCTGGGGGCGGCGGGATGAATCCACCCTCACCCTGAACGGGCTCGCCGACGAGTGTGCATACATCGCCCTGCAGCGGAGACGTCTCCATAATCGTCCTGATCGTATCAGCGCATGCCAAGTTGCACGAGGGGTACTCCAGACACAACGGGCACCTGTAGCAGTTTGCGTAGTCGAGGAGCTGGATGTACGGCACGAGCGGGCCGAAACCCTCTCTGTACGGCTTCTCCTTGCCGGTGAGAGATATGTCCAGGAAGGTCCTTCCGTGGAATGCGGTCTTGTACGACAGTATCCACTTCTTCTTGGTGTACGCCCTGGCGATCTTGACGGCGTTCTCGATCGCTTCCGATCCGCTGTTCAGGAAAATGCTCTTGGTCAGGTTGCCGGGGCATATCTTCGACATCTCCTCGGCGAGCCTCAGGTAGGACTCGTACGGGGAGACCATGAAGCATATGTGTATGAACTTGTCCAGCTGGTCCTGGCATGCCTTGACCATCGCTGCTGGCCTGTGTCCGCAGTTGTGGACACCGATGCCGGCCGTGAAGTCCAGGTATACGTTGCCGTCGACGTCCCTCATGAACGGTCCCTCGGCGACATCAAGTTCAGCCGGCAGACCTATCTTTATGCCGTTCGTGATGTACTTCTCCTTCCGAGCCAAGGCATTTCTCGACTTGGGTCCTGGCGGCTCCACCACGATCTTGGGACCCTTCAGATTGTATGATTTCACCATGTTCTCTATCTCCACATATCCAGATGAATGAAACAGAAATGGGTTTTCCCCGACCGTCACTTTGGACGGCCGGTTCACTTCGCCTTCATTACCTCCTTGACTGACTCCTCGAGCTTGTCGAGCCCGAAGTCCAGGAGATCCCTCGTGATCACAAGCGGAGGCGCGATCCTAAAGCAGTTCTCACCCGCGCCTATCGCGACAACACCCTTCTTCCATGCGTGGTGGATGATGTCGTGTGCAGCGTCACCGTCCTTCTTCTTGGTCTTCTTGTCCGTTATGATCTCGACGCCTATCATGAGGCCTTTGCCCCTGACGTCGCCGACGATCTCATACTGGTCGACCCACTCCTTGAGCCTCTTGATCGTGTAATCGCCCTGCTTCACAGCGTTCTCCCTCAGCTTCTCCTTCTCGATGACTCTCATCGTCGCAAGGGACGCCTCGCATGCGACCGGCGTTCCGCCCAGGGTGGTGCAGTGTGACCCCGCGGCCCAGTCGAATATCTCCGCGCGACCTATGGTCGCGCCCAAGGATATGCCTCCTCCGAGCGCCTTAGACATGCAGACTATGTCTGGGATGACCCCGAAGTTCTCGATGGCGCACCACTTTCCCGTCCTGCCCATGCCTGACTGGACCTCGTCCACGGCGTACAGGATGCCGTACTTGTCCATCAGCTTCTTGAGGCGCCTGTGGTAGTCCTTCGGCGGGACGATATATCCGCCCTCGCCCTGGATAGGTTCGATCAATGAAGCCGCCACCTCATCAGGAGGCAAGAACTTCTTCAAGACCCAGTCATCTATGAAATCAACACACCAGTAGTCGCATCCCGGGAAGTCCAGCTTGTACGGGCACCTGTAGCAGTACGCATACGGCACATGCTCCACACCGGGCATCGTCGGGAAGTACCTAGCCTTCTGGCCGATCGAGCTGGCAGTGAAGCTCAGAGCGCCCATCGACCTTCCGTGGAATGCGCCCGTGAACGCCAGGAACTGCGGCCGCTTGCTATGCCATCTCGCGACCTTGGCGAACGCCTCGATGCTCTCCGCCCCGCTCCCACTCAGGAAGACCTTCTTCTGGAAGCTGCCGGGCGTGATCTTCTGCAGTTTCTCGCCCAGCTCCACCGCGTACCGGTAGTAAAAGTCCGTGTACGAGTAGTGCAGCAGTCGCTTCGACTGGTCGCTTATGGCCTTGACCACCTCTGGATGGCAGTGGCCGACATTCATTGCCCCAAGTCCGCTGTTGAAGTCGACATACTCGTTCCCGTCGACGTCCTCGACTATGCAGCCGTGGCCCTTTTCCACTACCATCGGGTAGTAGTAAGGCCTGTTGTACGGCGACAGAACGGCGCTGTCTCGCTTCACCCATTCCTTGGCTTTCGGACCGGGGGGCTCACACACTTTTTTCAAAGAAACCTTTGTCTTTCGATTGGTGTTCAATATACCCCTCTTGGGCTCGCTGAAACACCCAATGCGGAACACCTAGTTTAGACTTTCTCTGTCCCATGTATACTGTGTGAAAGGTTTATTGAAGAACACGGTCATGAGCGGGACGATGCCCACGCTCCTCGTGAGATATGGTGAGATAGGTCTGAAGAGCGCTTCGGTCCGAAGGAGGTTCGAGCAGCAGCTGGTTGCAGATATTCGAACCAGACACGTCCTCGCGAAGACTCCATGCGTGATCTCTCAGACAAGGGGGAGGCTCTTCGTGGACTCGGACGACTGGAGGAAATCATGCGAGATACTCTCGAGAACCTTCGGCATTGTGTCGTTCAGCCCCGTGTCCAAGGTATCCAGTGAGCTTTCCGCACTTACGAAGGATGTTCTTGATTTCTCCGAACCTCTTCTGTTCAACAATGCCTCGTTCGCGATTCGTTCCAGGAGGTCTGGGAATCATCCGTACACGAGCCAGACGCTCGCCGAGCACCTCGGAAAAGCGATACTCGACAGGTTCAATGAGAAAGGGATCAGGGTCGGGTTGGACGACCCGGATGTCGAGATCTTCGTGGAGGTGCGCGACAGATACGCATACCTCTTCAGCTCGGCGCTGCCCGGACCCGGTGGGATGCCGCTTGGGACTCAGGGGAGGATGCTCTCCATGCTCGATTCTGAGAATGGGATCGCATCTACTTGGCTCATGATGAAGCGCGGCTGCTCGGTCCTGGTCGTGACGGAGGATGAGTCATTGGTCGAGCCGCTTCGGAACTGGTATCCGAACCTCAAGACCGCACACCCGGAGAATGATGTGATGGCGCTGGGCAGCAAGAACGGCTGCATAGGCATCACGCTCTCGTGGGGCTTGGAGGAGATCGAAAAACGAGTAGCGATGAAGGGTGACCTCCCGGTCTTCTACCCCTTGGTCGGAATGAACGAAGAAGAAATAGAGGGTTTGCTGACAAGGATACGCGGTTAGGTTCCTTGTCTGTTGTGCGCCCTCAGGGAAGGCCGGTTCTTCTCGACGCCCATGCCCCTGGTCCTGACAAGACCTCTGCCCTTCTTGCCTGCGGATGTGAGCCCCCTGTTGGCGCGGTTCGTATGCTTAGAGCTGCATATCCAGTTGATCTTGGGGTCGGCCTTGATGACCGGGTGGTTCGGGTCCACCAGGATGATCTCGTAGAACTTGTGTCGGCCGTCCTCTCCGACCCAGTAGGACGCAAGGACCTCCAGGTTCGGATAGTGCTTTCCAGTCCTCTCCTCCGCGATCCTCTGGATGCTCTTCCTCATGGTGATCTTCAGAATACCTTTCCTCTTGGGCTTGCGGCCTTTCTTGATCCTGTGCTTTCTCAGGCCGCCCTTCCTGACCTTTGCCCTGACGACAACATAGCCCTGCTTGGCCCTGTATCCCAAAGCTCTGGCCCTGTCGAGCCTCAGAGGCTTGTCAACGCGGACGAATGTGCCTTCCTTTCTCCAATCCACGAGCCTCTGCCACCTGAGGTCTCTCATAACATCGCTAGACTGGTCCTTCCAGGCCTCGCCCATAAAATGATACATGTTCCGGGCGCTGCCGCCCTTCTTGGGCTCGCCCGCCTTCGCCTCTGGCTGTGGCGCCACGGGTACCTCAACAGGCACCTCAACAGGTGCCTTCGCCTTTCGCTCCTTCTTTGCGGGAGCTTTCTTTGCCTCTTCTGCCATTTTGTCACATCCAGCTGTTCACGGGTTCACGCCTAAGCGCACATTCCCTTGCGAGACCAGGCGGATCTCGCCGCTGCGGGGCACACCAAAAGAGTTGGCTTATATAAACCTGTTGGAGAGCTACATGAAGTTGTCCAGATTGAGCTTCTTGTCCGTTTTCCTTGGCTGGGCGGTGGCCCTCGCCTCACGCTTGGTCACGTAGTCGTTGTCCATGATAGATGACTGCTGAATGCCCGACACGAGAGACTTCTCATCCCACCCGAACGAGTCGGTCACGCGCGCGATCGTGGCAGCAAGCCTTGTCGCGTAGTACTTGTAGTCGGGTTTGCCGGTGAACGGCCTACCCCCGACCCAGGGTTCGAACTGCTGAGGGGATACCCTGCTGTTGGTCACGACCCACGAGACCTTCATTCCGGGCACGACCTCGTACCCCAGCTCCTTCAGCTTCTTGAAGACGCGGACATTGATCATGTTCTCGCTAGATTTGTACTGGCTCTCCTCGCGGACCGAGCGGGATATGACCAGTCTGGAAGGGTCGACGTGGCCCTTCATGAGGCCGTCGATGACGTCCCTCGTGTAGGCGACTGCACCCTGGTTGTCCCCGTCCAAGACCTTCTCGAACACCTTGGACAGAGCCTCGCTCTGCAGGTCGAATGAATCGGTCCTGCGCATCTCGTAGCCTCTGACGATGAGCTCCTGCCTCGGCCAGACCATCCGACCGACATACCTCTTCTTCATGCCGTGCGAGAAGAAGGGCTCCATGATCTTCTCGAATTCGAGCACGACACCTTCGGACGAGAACCTCTCGGCGATATCCTGGCCCAGCTTGACGCTGTCCTCCAGATTCGGATGAGGGGAGAGGAAAAAGACCGAGTCGGTGTCGGAGTAGATCACTTTCAGATTCTCCGCTTCGAGCTTTCTGATGAGGTCCTTCGTGGCCTCCCGAGCGAACGCTGTGATGCTGGCCCCTATCTTGGGGTCGGTGAACCTGTAGAATGAGGATGCGAGCACACCGTAGAAGGAGTTCATCAGGATCTTGATCGCCTCCTGGAGACCGTTGTAGTAGTCCTTCTCATCAGGCGTCTGGGCATCCTTCATTGCCTTCTTGGTCGCCGCACGTTCGTCCATGAGCCGCATGAGGATGCGCGGCAGCAGCCCTTCTCTGACACTCTTGTCGAGGAACTTGGCGCCGGTGGGCGAGATCACCGTCCCTTCTGGATGAAGAGTCGTGAAACAGATGTTCTTGGAAATGATCATGCTCGGGTACATGCTTCGGAAGTCAAGCGTCAGAACCCAGTGGAACAGTCCAGACTGCATCTCATGCACATAACCGCCTTCGATGGTCTCGACGTCCTCGCCCGAACGCATCGTCATGGGCACAGCGACATGTTCCCTGTCTGCATCTCTGATAAGAATCGAGTCCACGAGTTGGGATGTCGTGCCGCTGACGACGTCGTCCAGAGGCAGCATCGAAACGGTCGCGAGATCCATGCTCCTCTGGAGAATCGCCACCTTCTCGAGGATCTTCAGAGCGAGGAGAGAGTCGTTCTCGCAGTATTTCATGACCCTCTCCTTGTCGGAGGCCCACTCCTCGTCCATCTTTTTGGGGTCGACGTCGTGCTTTTCCTCTCCGAGCAGTATCTTCGAGACCGCGTTCAACGTCTCCTGCTTGGGTTTGAGTATCTTCTTGATCGCCCACCATGCATCGATTATGATCCTTCCTTCGGTCCACCAGAACCGGTTGTTGTACTGTGAGAGCGACCCGGGATATCTCCCCCAATATGGCTCCGGCATCTTCAAGGCCCGCGCTCGCTGGAGTATCTGCGGGATGTCGAATCCGTCGATGTTGTAGCCGGTTATTACGTCCGGATCGGTCTCCTCGATGAACCGAGTGAAGTCCTCGATCATCTTCTTCTCGCCGCCAGGTCCGTCTCCAGGGAAGTGCCTCCCCTCGACCTTGTCCCCCTTCTTGACGACGCAGCAGATGCAGAAGATCCTAGGTTCCTTCAGGCTGGTCTCCACATCGAAGCTTAGAACCGTGAGCATCGGTCTGAACGCCTTTATTGGCTCGAACCGTTCAGCCCTGACGACGATATCGGTGCGATACGTCTTGTCCTGAAGCTCGTCACCGACGACTCTGACGCACGAACCGATGCCCATGTCATAGACGAACCTGAAGTGGAACGGTATGTCTGCCGCCAGAACAACGGTTCGAGGCATTATCGTCTTTCTGATGTCCGGCACTAGCCAAGGATATGTGACGACGACCTTCTTGCACCTCTTCGTTTCGCCCTTGTACAGGAGTTCGACGTCCTCGAGTCGCTTCACCCGCTCATCGTTCTCGAGCATCTCGACGATTTCATTCGAGACTTCCTTGGAATTGGGTTCGACAAAGTAGAAGTAAGGCTCGAACCCGGTGTATTTGACGGCGATCGACTTGCCATCTTGTGTCTTGCCATAGAGGTGGATCGCCAGGTCCGATTCCATCTTCTTGTAAGAGGCGCCGATCAGCCTTATGTCCCACTGTCCCATCGAAATCAAGCTCTTGCGACAATCTTGATCACGTCGCCGTCCTTCAGGATGTGGTCGTGACCTATCGTCATGTGGGTCTTTCCGTCAATCGCCCTAATAAAGTTATCACCCAGGTCGGAATGGACCTTGTATGCGAGGTCCTTGGCATTAGTGCCTCTGCGCATCAGATAGGCATCCGGCAGGACTCGTTCTTGCTTGTCCGTCCACTTGTGCTCATCCTCGACCGGGTAGATGATCATCATATCGAGTACCTTGAACACGACGTCCTCCAGCACCTGCTGCACGCCGGTCGTCCCGTGCGCCTTGATCCACTGGCCCATCTTGCTGCATGCGGCGATCTGCTTCTCATTGAGCTTCGATTTGTCCTTGACATCGAAGTGGTCACATCCCGGGACGTACTCGACGAATCCCGCCTTCGATGCCCGCCTCAAAGCGAGCTCGAATTCCGCGCTAGTTGGCACAACGGGATACCCGGTGGCCCTCAGTTTCTCGATGTTCTCGGGAGGCGCGATGTCGGCCTTGTTTGCAGCTATTATCATTGGCTTGGCTATCTTCTGCAACTCCTGACAGAAGCGCAGGAGATCCTGATCACTCCAGAGTGTGGCGTCTGCTTCGGCGGGAGTGTGTCTCAGGGCTGCTAGTATCTGATTCTCTGTGATAGACAGACCTGTCAGCTTCTCGTGAAGTGCCTTCTCGACCTTGCCACCTGCAAGCTTCGACTGCTTAGCGATCTTCGCGAAGTTCTTCTCCAGGATCCCAAAGATCCAGTACGATATCTCCTTCTCGAGAAAATTGACGTCAAGGACGGGATCGTGGTCTCCAATTCCTACAGGGTTCCCTTCGAAGTCGGTCCCGCCGCTCGCATCGACGACGTGGATGAACGCATCGGCTTGCCTCAGATCGTCCAGGAACTTGTTGCCGAGCCCCCGGCCCGCGTGGGCGTCCGGCACAAGGCCCGCCACGTCGAGCACTTCAATCGGCACGAAGCGAGTGCCGTTGTCGCACGGTGAGTTGTTCGGATTGCAGGGCTTGCCAAAAGCGACATGCGGGCACACTCCCCGTACATGCCCAACACCTTTGTTCGCCTCGATGGTCGTAAACGGATAGGCGGCTATCTGCGCGGTCGCTAGAGTCAGAGCCGAGAAGAAAGTCGATTTCCCAACGTTTGGTTTGCCCACAATGCCGACTAGCACTATACTCCCCCAAAGGCCCAATGAGGATATGAATAGAAAAAGGACTCGGTGTCTCAGCCAGCACATGTTCCAGAATTCGGATATGAAGTCAAGAGCTTTATACGGCGAAGGAATTGCCGCACTCCATGGAAACCGCTTTGGTTCTATGCGAAGGATCCTTCAACCGAACGGGCGGGAAGACTGCAGCTGGACTCGTTAGGCACTCTCTGAGATTCAAGATACTCGGCATCTTGGACAGCACTATGGCGGGTAGGGATGCGGGCGAAGTCCTTGACGGCAAGAAGGCAGGAATCCCCATCTTCTCCTCCGTGAAGGATGCACTCTCGAAGCTCCCTAAGAAGCCGGACTACTTGATTGTGGGAGTTGCGACAGTCGGCGGTATGCTGCCGAAGGCTTTCAGGCCAGCACTCAGGGAGGCCATCAAGAACAAGATCCACATCGTCTCAGGGCTCCACCAGTGGTTGGCAGAAGACCCTGAGTTCAGCGAGCTGGCGAAGAGATACGGGATCAAGATCACCGACATAAGGAAAGAGCCTCCCCTCGAGAAGATGCACTATTATAGGAATCTCGCGTCGAAAATGAACGCGATCAGGATACCTGTCCTGGGAACCGATGCAGCCAACGGCAAGCGGACAACAGCGGTCATCCTGACGAAGGAGCTCAACAAGCGTGGCATCAAGACCAGCTTCGTGGCTACCGGTCAGACCGGGCTGCTTCAAGGCTCCAAGTTCGGGATACCTTTGGATGCGATCAGGGGAGATTATGTCGTCGGCGAGCTCGAGAACGCGATAGACATGGCCTACAGGTCCGATCGTCCCAAGGTCATCATCGTGGAGGGCCAGGGCGCGCTCAGCCATCCAGCATATGTGACCGGCTCGAGAACGATAGTCACCGCCTCCGATCCACATACCGTCGTCCTCCAGCATTCCCCTGCGAGGAAGTGGAGGACGTATCATGAGACCGAGCTTCACATTCCCAACGGTACGATCGACCGCGAGATGGAGTTGATCAAAGTCTTCGCAGGATGCGATGTGATAGGCATCACAATCAACCATACTGGCATGACTCGACAAGAGGTCGAGAAGACGATTGCAGAGTATGAGGCCAAGTACGGCATTCCTGCCTGCGACCCACTCGTAGATGGCACTGGCAAGATTGCCGATGCGATCATCGAGCGGTTCTTTCCAAAGAAGCGCTGAGCTCCAGCAAAGCATCTGTGAGTTCGCCGATCATCTCAGGCGATAGCTCCTCTGCCCTCTTCGAAGCGTATGGGAGTCTCTCTAGCGAACCTTTCTCTGCAGACCCAATTATCGGAGCGACCGCGGGGTCAGACAAGAGCGAGTTCATGATCTTCTTCCTCCGATGGGAGAAGATCGCCTTCGTGACCTGGAAGAACGCATCCTTGTCTTTGACCTCGAATGGAGGCTTCTTCGGGACCAGCCTGACAACGCAGGAGTCGACCTTCGGCTGCGGCCAGAAGGCGTGTGGGTGCACGTTCAGGAGGATTTCGCAATCGGCACGATAGTACACGCCGACGGACAGTCTCCCGTACTCCTCCGACCGAGGCTTCGCAACCATCCTCTCCGCGAACTCGCGCTGAAGCATCAGCACGGCAACATCGAAGCCGATATCAAGCAGCTTGAATGTGATCGGCGAGGAGATCTGATAGGGCAGGTTCGAGACCACCTTGTTGAACTCGGGCAAGAAGGCCTTCACCGCATCCGCCTGGACAAGCTGGAGCCTCTCCCCGAATCGTCTTGTGAGGAATCTGCAGAACTCCGCGTCCTGCTCCACTGCCACCACCTTGGCGCCTGTCTTCAGGAGCGCCTCGGTCAGGTTCCCGAGCCCAGGGCCTATCTCGAGCACGGTGTCCTTGGATGAAAGGTCGGCAAAACCCACTTGGCGCTTCACAACAGAATCGTCTAGCAGTAAGTTCTGGCCGAGCCGCTTATTCGCCCTCTTGCCGATCGACTCGAGGACGGCCCTGACCTCCTCAGCTCGCATGTCGGCTCATCTCGCCACGAACAGGCGGTACTTCTCGTCCGGGTTCTGGAGCTCAGCCTCGATACGCTGTGCCACATGCTTCTCTATCTGGTGGGCCAGGGGCACGCGCTTCGAGATGTCGGCGAAGTCCTTGAACGGCCCCTTCTTCCGCTCCTCTATTATGCTCCACATGGTCTTCTTGCCCAGTCCGGGCAGAAGCTCCAGCATATGGAATCTCGTGGTTATGGCCTGTGCCTCGTTGAAGAACTGAACGAAGCGCTGCTCATGAGTCTTGATTATCTGCATGACCACGTACGGGAGCTCGCTCTGAGATGCGTTCGTGAGCTCTTGGTAGCTTATCCGCTTCTTGACATGGAGGATCTCCTGTCTCAGGTCTAGGTCCTTGCCGATATAGACCCGGTCGCCGGTGCTGATGGTCACGCCCTGCTTCGGCACCAGCTCGAATATCTTGAACTGATCCTCTCCCAGCGCGAACGCTACTGGCTCCCGGTTGAACATCTTCTCATCGGGAAGCCCTTGGGGCAAGTAATCTAGTATTCGAGCGTAGTCTTCCACAACAATCCCCCCGGGCTCGTTAGAGATACTTCTGTACAACGCTAAGTATCTTTTCGATGTCCTTCTTCTCGACGCTAGCGCGCTCCTTCGAGAAAATCAGCCTGACATCGTCTGCGGTCGATGGCATGATGTCTGCGATCTTGACTGCGTTGATCTCTGACACGAATCCGAGCTCGGCAAGCTCCTTCGCCAGCTTCTTGACCTTCTTGGAATCGATCCTGGAGAACTTCTGGGCGTGCTCGAGCGAGAGCTTCTGCTCAGCAGTGAGCTCACCGGCGCCCTGCCGCTCCGTGATTATGTCCTTGACCTCCGCCAGTGAGATTATCTTCTTGTCTTCCATGAAAAACACCACCGGTGATCACTTGGACTTTCTGAGGTGCTCCGGCCTCACGATGATCTGCTTCATCATGTCGCCCATGCGAATGTCAAGCAGATAAGACCTTCCCTGCATCCTGACAACGGTGCCAGTCTTGCCGTGGAACCTCACATGAGGCTGGCCCTTGTGGATGCTCGGGTCGATGTTGACGTTCGCCTTCTCGCCGACCTCGAATGTTTGGAACTGTCTGGTGATGGGAGAGAGTCCTCTGTCTCTAGCGCGCTTCTGCATGACGTACCTTGTCCTGCGCCTGACACCTTTGGAGGCCTTTACCATGTCTCTACTCCCCTTTGTCGCCTATCGCTATGACGTCCAGCTCGAGCACTTCGCAGGGGACTCCGACGATGCCCGCGACATTGGGCTGAGTCCGCCCATCGTCACCGTGCATCAGTTCTTTGATGTATGTGCCGCTGTCGGCCTCAACGATGAACACCACCTCTCGCCCTTTGACCGATTCGACTTCCAGTCTTCTCACGGTCCTTACGCGCTCGAGGTCCGCCCGTCGATGAACTACCCTGTTTGGCGTCTGCTGACTTATAGGCTTTCCGGCCAATGATGTCACTACTTCATTAAGCTTTCCGTGGTCGAAATCGGCCTGGAAACGCACACTGACCCTGTATGACTTCGAATGGGTGGATTCCTTGATTGCCCTCATCTCCGCCCTGGTAGACATCCGAAGGCCTTCCACCTCGACGATTCCTTTTGCGCCTTGGTTGATCTCCCGCTGCATCGCCTCAAGGTCGATGGCACGCTTCCTGGGCTTCCGGACCTCCACGACGAATGGCCTGCCATTGCCGAGCATGCGAGCGTCGATGTCCTCTCTCCCCATTCCGTGGAAGAAATCCTCTGTCCCCTCGGCGTGTCTCATCACAATCGGTCCCGTGTAGTCCTGGACGCTCATCTCGTACATCCTTCCCTTGCCTCCACAGTGAGGGCAGCCCTTGCCCCTGCACTCGCGGCAGATCCAACGTGTCTGAGGAAGTTCTCGGGAGAACTTCCTGTACCTACCGTACACAAACAGTGGGGCCACGTCGAGGACGATCTGGTCGAACCGAGTATCGGTCAGGAAGACCAATTCGGGGTTCGCAAAATCAACGATCTTGCCTAGCCTCTTCTCAAGGACCTTCCCTATCTCGCGGTTCATCTCAGATTTGATAGATTCGGTCTCCTTGGCACCCGTCTCGGTCCAGAAGGCCTCCTCGCGTTCTATCAACTCAGCGTCAATCTTGGTGCCCACCAGAAAGGTGTTGAACTCGAATCCGCCCGAAGCCTTGACCGACAGGTCAGCGAACTTCTGCACTTCGTCGAACAGGCCCTTGCATATGTAGCAACCTGCCGCGCTGGCTTGGGACACCGGGGCGTCAGCAACGGAGGACCGGATGATAGCTCCGCGCTGATCGTTCGAGAGCCCTCTGGACACGGATGCAAAAAGCCTTCCCAGGCAGTGGTTGCACAAGGGGCGCTGAAGCGCTCGCCCTGCGATCTCGAGCCTATCGGACATTGATGTGGGAGGGGACGTTGCACGCATATATATGGGTTGCCCGACCAAGATTGGCCTCGGCCGTTCCAGACTATATCCCGACGCACTCCAGCTTCTCCTTGCATGTGCTCCATAGCGGCTTATCGTCGGCCGTCGTGATGGTCTCGAGCCACTTCGGTATCACCTGCTTCAGGCCTGAGAGCGCACTGTTCAAATCGAAGTCCTTGAGCAACGAATCATACACCAGGTAGTTCACGAAAACCGGCTTGTTCTTGACCTTCTCATCTTCGAGCGCGAAGAAGAGCCGGACTCGCTCCTCACCCTTCTGCACGTATGTCTCGGCGACGAGGGTATGCCTCCTCTTGAATGTACCACCAAGCCCCAGCTGCGCTATGCCCTTGTAATCCACCGTGTCGTTCAGGGTCCACTTCATCTGTCCTTCATATGTGCCGAGGACGAATTGAGAGGGTGAAAGGTTCAGCCTCTGACCAGACTCAAGTGCCAGCCTCGTCCAAAGTCTGAGGAATGCGTGAGCGAGGATCTTCATGGTCCTGTTCCGATCCGTCTCCCCCTTCGACAGGACAGGAGGGATCTGCGCCATGTCCGCATCGAGCAGCTTCATAAGGGCTTCGGCCATCGAGCCGATATATTGTCGACCGTGGTATTTCAATAGTGCTTACCGAGCGGGCGCTCAGAAACCCATGCGGTCGACTTTCAGGTGAGCCCGCATCTTCTCTAGGAAGCCGTAGACTGCCGCATGCTCGCTGCCCGAGAGCAGCATGTCGAGAGCCTTGCGCGCAACTTCCATCTGCAGGCCGTCGCCGATGATCGCCACCGTGTTGCCGTAGACGGAAATGTAGGCGCCCGTGAGCTCTTCGATTATCTCTCTGGCCTTGCCACGGGTCCCGATGACCCGTGCGCGCATGCGCATGACGTGTTCTTGCTTCTTCCCCACATAGTCCCGGATGTCCAGTACGTCGAAGAAATAGTCTTCGCGTAGAAGTTTCATCGCCTTCCCAGGCGAGAAACCTCGCCCGATGGCGGTGACCACATTGGTCACGGAGAGAGCCATGGCCGGGTCCTTGGCGTGCGTGTAGTCTATCTGGATGTCGCCCTCCTCCGAATCGACCGAAATCCTGACCCCTGTGAGCGTCTCGATCCTGCTCTTTGTCTCACCGTTCTTCCCGATTAGAACGCCCACTCTTTCGGTCGGTATCCTGACGGACTGCATCATGCTTTCCTGATCTCCTTGAGCTCCTTGGCGACGTCTATGTCTATCTTGTACTTTCTGAAATACCTTGCCACGTTGCGGACGTCCCTTTCGAGCCACTCCTCCGCATACGGGTGCGCCAGCATGACCGCCTGACCTACATCGATTATCACGGGCTCTTGGCCAAGCATCAGCACGTTGAACTCACTGATGTCGCTGTGGACGAGCTTCGCCTTCCGATAGGCGAGCTTGATGTAGGCCAGAATCTTCTTCGAGACGGCCTCGGGATCGTCCAGTAGGACGTCCCTTAGCTCGCGGGCGGGCTCGACCTCGTCCCCGATGTACTCCATCACGATTATGTTCTGGTGACGAGCGACGGGTTTGGGAACCCTCACGCCTGCCTGGTACAGGAGCTGCAGGTTCCAGTACTCCTTGTGTGCCCACGCCAGAATGAGCTTCCTCTTGTTGTATTGAGCCCCGCCGAACCTGGGGTCGCCGTGGACGTACTTGGCCATGTCCCTGAAAGTGGATGTGGAAGTGCGATAGATCTTGACGGCAAGGAATTCGCCCTTTGTGTTCGTCGCCCTGAAGACATTCCCCTCCTTGCCAGTTGAGATCGGGAAATCCAGACGATCGATGGTGCCGTCAGTGAACAGCTTGTAGACCCGCATCAGATTCTGCTGGTCGAAGACCTCGTCATAGGACTTCCTTTCTTTGGAATCCTTCCTGCGGACACGCCACTTGTCAATCTCCCTCTCAAAAGAATGATAATCATCAGCGCGAGGCAAAGAACACACCAGCCATCAGAAGACATCTATGGACTTGGGGATCATCTTCTTCCTGCTGAGATACATCGCCTGGGTCTTCGTGTACCTGTACTGGATGTTCGCCTTCTCGTCCTGGAAGTCCCAAGGTTGCACGATCACGAGGTCGCCCTCTCGGATCCACATGCGCTTCTTGATCTTGCCTGGGATGCGGCCCATGCGAAACTTGCCGTCCGCGCACATTATCTTGATCCTCGAAGCGCCCAGGAGCTGGTCCGCTATCCCGAACAGCTCACCCTCCTTCTTGTGGGGAAGACGCACTCTGACGAACTCGGGCATGCCGTCGGCGCCTATCTGTGGTACCTCTTCTCTCGATTTGTATCGCAAGTGGTTCTCCCGTGCGCTGGCAAGTATTATGTTCGGTCTACTTAAGTGTAGTGGGGAGGGAAACGATGAGCCAGACGTCCTCGGAATCACTAGCACTGCATCCAGAGGCGTGTTCGGTAGTGTCTAGAATCAGACAACACAACTCGGAGTTGTTGTGACCATGTCATCACGGTGATATACGCAGATCAGATTCGAAAAGTTGGAGGCGGCAGACCATGGAAGGCGCTGCTCAAGCAAACGGAAAGGACAAGATCCTGCTCGCGTACTCAGGCGGCTTGGACACGTCAGTGGCTATCCACTGGCTGAAAGAGAAATACGGCTGCGATGTCGTCGCCGTGACCATAGACGTTGGTCAATCAGACGACCTCAAGGACGCGATGAGGAGGGCAAAGAGCATCGGCGCCTCGAGAGCATGGGTTGTTGACGCAAAGAAGGAATTCGTCGAGAACTACGTCCTCCCCGCGCTCAAGGCCAACGCATTGTACGAGGGAAACTATCCGCTGAGCACTGCCATAGCCAGACCTCTGATGGTGAGAAAACTGGTTGAGATGGCCAAGAGGCTGGACGCGACCTCGATCGCTCATGGCTGCACTGGCAAGGGGAACGACCAGGTCAGGTTCGAAGTGTCGATCATGGCTCTTGCCCCGGAAATGGACATCATCGCACCCACAAGGGACTGGGGGATGTCCAGGGAGGAGGAGATCGCATACGCCAAGCAACACAATATTCCGATTCCGGTTACCGTCGACGCTCCATACAGCATCGACGAAAGCATCTGGGGCAGGGCAGTCGAGTGCGGTGTCCTCGAAGATCCGTGGGCCGAACCGCCAGAGGACATATTCCAATGGACAAAAGGGATGGACGGGTCGCCAGACTTCCCTGAGTATGTCGAGATCGGGTTCGTCCGTGGAAAGCCCGAAACGTTGAACGGCGCTCGGCTGGATCTGCTCGCCCTGATCACCAAGTTAAACGAAATCGCGGGCAACAACGGTGTCGGAAGGATCGACCACATAGAGAATCGTCTTGTCGGGATCAAATCCAGGGAGGTCTACGAAGCACCAGCTGCAATTACGCTGATCAAGGCGCACCAGGACCTCGAGAGCCTTGTGATGACCAAGGACCTGCTGCACTACAAGAAGATCGTTGAGCAGCATTATTCGGACCTCGTCTACAACGGCCTGTGGTTCTCACCACTGAGAGAGGCGCTAGATGCCTTCGTCGACAAGACCCAGGAACTCGTGACTGGCACCGTCAGGCTGAAGCTGTTCAAGGGAAGCGCCGTCGTCGTCGGCAGAGAGTCACCGTTCTCGCTCTACAACGCATCGCTCTCGACCTACGCGAAGGGCGATGAATTCGATCACTCTGCCGCGAAGGGGTTCATCTATGTGTGGGGGCTGCCTCTGAAAATCGGGAGCATCGTCAAGGCCAAGGGGGAGGGCAATGGCGCAACGAACGAAGCCGCGGTCGGTGAGGAGTCAGCCTCAACCTGCAAATGAGAAGTTCCTTGATTTCACAGCCTCGGTCTCGTTCGACCATCGGCTATGGAAGCATGACATAGCTGGAAGCATAGCGCATGCGCATAAGCTCGCGCAAGCGGGCGTGGTGACACAGACAGAGCTCCGTGAATTGGTCAAAGGGCTCAAGGAAGTGGCCGTGGGAATAGGTTCTGGTGCGATCAGCCTCGATCCAAAGTACGAAGACGTCCACATGAACATCGAGAAACAACTGATCGACATCATAGGAGATACAGGCGCCAAGCTTCACACCGGACGGAGCCGAAACGACCAGGTCGCCCTGGACATGAGATTGGTGGTGAGAGAGGAGGCACTCGCTACGGTAGCTTCCGTCCTCGGTCTGGAAGAGACCCTTCTGCGCAGGGCAAATGGCGAGTCAATGACGATCATGCCTGGGTACACGCACGTCCAGCACGCCCAGCCAGTGCTGCTCTCACACCATCTTCTGGCCCATTTCTGGAGACTGCAGAGGGACATCTCACGCCTCGTAGTGTGCTATGAGAGGGCGAAC
>JALHSX010000094.1 GCA_022865445.1 Thermoplasmata archaeon
CCCTCGTACTGGAGTAGAGTCCCGATCCTCCCGCTGACAAGATCCATCATCGGCTCCACCTCCTTCGGGTGGGCATATCTCTGCGTGGCCCTGTAGAACTCAAGCGGGTATCTCCCACCCACGTCCATGTTGTGCGCCTCCTTGTCGATCTCATTCGGGTCCAGCTTGGTCGTCAGGACCAGCGGTGCATCCATCAACCCTCCCCGCTTCTCGGGAAGGAACGCTCGAGAGAAGTTGAGCAGGCAATCCATCAGGAGAATGACCGAGTCCTCATCCCCATCGCAGTTCCTGCGCTTGGCCGCGTGGAAGAAGGGATGCGCGTAGCCTGCGTGAGCATCAGTGAAACCAATTATGCGGGCCAAGACTCCTCCAGAGGTGTGTGGCGCCAATCCGACAACAAGGTGGCCGATCAGGTCATCCTTTGTCCTTGCGCTATAGAACTGCTCAAGGTCATAGACCTTCATCAACAAGTCGTCTACGAAACGCGCTGTGTGAATCATGTAGTCCGCGCATGCGTTCGAGATCACCACATCCTGCACCTTGAGATCGAGGAGTTGGTCTGAACGCTCGAGCTCCCTCCCGAAACAATCCTTCGAATAGCCAAGTGATCTGATAATTGCCACGTCCACACCGATTTCTCTTGGCGTGAAGTGGGTCAGCGGGACGTCCGTCGCATCGACCCGTATAGTCCCGTCCTTGAAGACGAAGACTTCGTTCTTCGCTCTCAGGATACCTTTCTCAATCGTTTCGGGAGTCTTGTTCCGGGATATCATGCCCCGGACTCCCTTCACTTCCAAGGTCCGTTTCTCCTTGAGGTGTTCAAGGGCGCGCTGGAATATCATGCCGATAGGAACATCTTGTATCTCCGCGTCTCCGGTCGAGACCGTGTGGGCGCCGCACTCGCACTTCGCCAGGAAAGTCTTCCGGCTGCAAATGGGACATGCACGCTCTCCCAGCTCGACCTTGATCTCACCAGCATCAGCTGCGAGGTTGACAAGCCTCTGCGGACCGCCGCTGATACCCACTGGGAATAGGCCATGAGGCGGCGGTTTCATTCTCCTCTCTCGCGCCTTCTCTGGTCTTGCGACTCTCGCGCCAATCCTCGTGACCGCTCTAGCCCGCACCTCAATGCCTGCCAAGGCAGAGACGAGTTCGAGTGACTTGGTGGCTTTGGGGAGTGGTATCGTCTTTGACGTCACGTTCTTGCCTTCGATCGCAAGACCCAATCCCAAGAGCAAAGGCTTCGAGGACTTCTCTATCAAGAGAGCCTCGCCTGCTACTGTGTGGAGAGCTCCGAGTCTCTCGAGCAGCAACTTGGCATTCTTTTCGTTGGCAACAAGAAGCGCACCGCCCTTGATGCTCCCCGTCCGCATCACATGCTCGCGAACAGCCAATATGTCCTCGACACTCATGTCCGACCAAAAGAGGTTGAAGTCGGGATGGAGTGGAACGCCGTGCTCGACGGAAAACTTGACTGCTTCCTCGAAGGTGGGATGCTCCCAATCCGCAGGGAGGCTGTCACACTTCTCAACGATTTCTTCCCTATGCCATTCCGAGCAATACCCACCCGGCATCAACAGATGATTGTTCTCAACGAACTCACCGTATGGCACGAGGAGTTCCCCGACATCGACTATCTCCTTGAGCCGTCCCTGGATAGCCTTGGCTTCTTCGAGAGTGTTTGCCTGGACAAGGTCTCCGTTGTCAAGCAATGCAATCGGACCTTCGATCGTGTCGCAAGGGGTGATCGCGCCCGCCTTTCCTGGCCGTTCCACCTTCACTTGTGTTCCTATCGCTACGAATTCGCCGAGCAACAACATGGTGGCCGGGCTCATCGCGAGTGCAGCCAGCCCAGTCGCTCTCGTCCTTCCATATCGAAGTCTAAAGCCTCCCACCCTCGATGGGTAAGAGAGAACCGGCCTTCCAGCAAGCATGTCCTTGAGGAATTTGCTGCTGGGAGCAATCTCAGCTCCTCCGTCTTCGACTCCTTTCTTCTTCAGGCTGAGGAACTGGTCGATGAACTCCCAACCGTCGATTCCCAACCTCTTGACATGCTTCTGAACTTTCGGAGCCTTCAGGCAGAGACCTTCCGCAATGACCAGGCAGGCGCCACCCCTAACACGGTTCGTGCCCACTCTTGGGAGGTCCCGGAACCCGGATATCTCGGTGTCTTCCGTTCCCTCCCCATCTATGCAGATCGGAGTGTTCCTGGCCATCAGTTCGATCTCTTCATTGGTCGGCGTATACTGAAGATGCTGGCACGATTTGTATAACGGGATCTCCTCCTTGTATCTCTGCACCTCTCCGTTCGTCGGCAGGTATCTAGCCAAACCGAGCTCACGTCGCACAATGTCTGCGATGAGAACGCTCATTGCCTGTCCAGTTCCACCAGCGGATCTGATAGGCCCTGAGAAGTAGATCGTGAGATACTC
>JALHSX010000095.1 GCA_022865445.1 Thermoplasmata archaeon
GGGAGACTGGTGGCCCTGGAGATATGTTGGTTACAAGTCGGACATCCTGATGTACAACATACCTCACGCCTACACGTTCGTCTACAACAAGGATATGAGCAACCTGGCGGGAATCATCTACGCACCTTACAGGTGGAATGTGACTGCGAAGTATGTGGCCACGTTGAACGTCCATAGCCCAGAGTTCATGCCAGTTCTAGGGACCCCCGACGTTCCAGGCGCGTCCGTGGACTTGCATATTTCGTTCCAGTATCTCGAGAACTCCACATGGAATAGCTACTGGGTGCCCACTTGGAGCAGCAGCTGGAACTGGACTGCGAACCCTACGACGTTTGACAATCTCATGAAAGCGCAGTACGCCGACGGCTACATCATTGGCGTTCTCAACACTGTGTCGATGAACCGAGAGGCAGCACTGGAATGGGTTGGAATGCCGATGACAGGTGTTGTTCCTGCGGATTGGTGGGTCGCCAATAGGGCCGACTATTTGACGAAGTGGATACGCTGGTTGCTCAACGAGGGCAACATGAGACTGGATATCTGGCCTGGGTATGAGGCTATATTAGGAGACCAGGGCACTACAGCGGACCTTGTCGAGGAGGCGAACGGGAATATCACGCTGAGGATCGCACACTTCAGCTGGGGCTACGAGGTCCTGATGCCTAGATGGCTCAACGAAACAGGGATATGCGCACATGAGCCATACATGGAGGATTTCAACCTGAGTGCGCACTACACGGATGTGTATGCGAATGTGACCTACGACGCAGTCGCTCAGTACAACCTGCACGCCGTGAAGGCAAACGGCACGGTGAACGACCCTGCGTGGGTCTGGGAGCCGCAGAGGATAGACTATATGGGGTACTCGAACCCTACCAGTGGGTACAACAGCGAGTTCAATCCATGGGTCGGCAGAACCTACACCGACTGGAACGCGGGCTCCTACTACTTCGGGCAGGAGCTTCCTATGAATCTGCCGAATTCCGCGGGCTATGATGCGACGCCGCAGTGGTTCAACCTGACGGACTACATGACTCTGACCATCCAGCTGCCCAACCGGCCCGATGTCCTCGGATTCATGGGCGAGAAGCTTCCCGGCGGGAAGTTCTCCGGCGCGATATTCAACCTGAAGAGGGGCAACAAGTCATATTACGAGAACATCACCGTGCGTGGGGACATGTGGCTCGGCTACAACATGACAGGTCTCGGACCAGGTGCGCCGAACCTGTGGGACTACTACGACAACTTCACAAAGACGCTCAGCTTGGTTGGCCCGATGAACTTCGACAACTACAGGTTCCCAGACGGATACCTGTACCATGGCGCGCCGTGGATCGAGTTCGACGTGTCCAACGACACTTGGGGTGCAATAACCTCTGTACCGGTGGCATCAGGCCCGACTGATGGCGCTTCATCGGCCTCTAGCGCTTCTCTTCTGTCTGAGCTGGCGGCTCTAGGTGCCGTGGTCATGGGAACAGCGCTTGCGGTTGTCGCGCTTGGCGCTTGTTCGAGGCGGAAGGACTAGGACCACGGGCTCGAAAACTCCAGTCAAACCTCTTACCATTCTTCTTATTCCATCTCTGCTCAGAGGGTGCTCCTTCCCTCGGATGCGAAACACGGTCTCAAAACGAACGCATCTGGACATTCGCGGATCGTCATAGTGGGCGTTTTTCCCCTCGGTCCGAGCTCTTGACAGCTGAGACATCCAGATGATCACTCTGAAGTCAATCGCCCTATCACCGGGCTGCAAGCGCCTCCTAAGGACAGAGGCAGCTGTTATTGAGCTTCCTTCGCAGCCGGCAGCATCACGCAGAACCTTGCTCCGAGCTCACTCTTGCCAGGGACCCTGTCCTCAACCCAGATGCGCCCTCCAAACTTGTCGGTGAGCGCTCTGCAGATCGACAACCCCAGTCCTGTCCCCGAAATCTTCGGATCCGGTTTCAGCCTCACGTATTTCTGGAAGAGCATGGACTTCTTGTCGTCTGGAATCCCGTTCCCCCTGTCGCTGATGGCCACTTTCCAGACGTTCTTGCCGTCTTCGACTACTTTCTCGCACAGGATGTCGATCTCGATCTCTTGATTCGGGTCGTATTTCACAGAGTTGGACAACAGATTGACGAAGAGCTCCTCGACGAGGTTATTGGCCAGGACGTTGCACGATTCGGGTAGATTCATGTTGACAGAGACGCTGCGCCCCGGGAAGGAATTCTCAAGGCCAGACACTACCTTCTTCAGAACCTGCGCAAGGTCCATCGGGACAAAATCCTGAGTGTTCATCACTCCGATCTTTGTGAGTTTCTTGACGTTCTCGATGAGCTCCGCCGTCTGTCTGATCAGGTGAAGGGATTTCTCAAGGTGCATCTTGTGTTCAGCGGGGACATCCTTGCTGCTTGCGATCATCTGGATGTAGTTCAAAGTCGCGAAGTTGAAGTTGTTGATATCGTGGAACATCAGGTCGTTCAACAGCTCGATCTCCTTCTTTGCTTCCTGGAGCTTCAGCATTGTCTGAGCATTTGACAAAGCAATGGAAGCTTGCTGCGCGAACAGTTTTCCAGCCTCGAGATCGCTCACAGTGAATACTTTCCCTCGGGGCCTGTAGAGTTCGAGTACTCCGATGACTCCTTCGGTCCCGCTCAATGGTATGGCAAGCATGGAGCTGTGCTCATCCGGAACTCCCGGGATCTGGTAAGACCGCGGGTCTGCGTCGACATCGTCCATAAACTCGGCCTTCCCTGATCTCGCGACGATCCCTACGACGCCTTCGTCAATCGACCCAGCAGCTGCCATCACCTCGTCCGCAAAACTGCCACTCGCATACACTGGATATATGGTCCTTTTGGGCCAATCAACCATGTAGAACGATAGCTCTGTGTAGTGGATCACTTCGTGAAGGCTGTTGGCGATTGCTGCGTAGATCTGCTGGTTCGTGATGGCCTTCTGGAGCTCCACCCCAGTGCTAACGAGAGCGTCCTGCAATTTGATCTTCTTCTCCAGCGAGTCCAGGAGCACCATGTTGTCGATAAGGCCTGCCACTTGATCCGCGACCGTCTGGAGGATCTCGGAGGAGTTGACGTTGTACTCGTTTGGTTTCGAATGGTAGATGTTGAGTGACCCGACTGTCCTTCCCCTAATGGCCAGAGGGACACAGAGCATGGACGAATAGCTGCTAGTGTCCATCACAGTCATCTCCGCGAACGGCCTCTTACCAGCGTCCCTTCCCACTATGAGCGGTCCCCCAGTGAACTTGAGCTTCTCAACGATGCTTCCCTCCAATGTCACGAAGCCGATGGACTTGGTGGAAGTCCCATCCGCAAGATCAGAGACGATCACCTCGACGTGCCTACCCTTCTCCTCGGTTATGCCGAGCGTGAGCAGCTCGAAATTCATCAGCTTGCGGAGCTCAGATGAGATGTTGGCCAACGCTTTCTTGCGCACATCCGTCTCCGTGGCCGAGGCCTTTGCAATCTTGTTCATCAAGTCTATGCGGTACGCCTTGTCCCTGAGTTCATTTTCGAATCCCTTCCTCGTGGTTATGTCTCTCAGGACAACAGCAATGCCGATGAGGACGCCTTGCTGGTCTCGAAGGTTGGACGCCGAGACTGATGCGCAGATTATACCTCCATCCGCTCTTCTGAACTTTATCTCGTAGTCCTCAACGAGGCTGCCCTGCTCCAGAAGCGAGATCATCGCTCTCCACTCGAGGTTCCTCTGGACAAGGTCTTTGGCGATGTTCTTGTCCTTGAGCTCGTCCGGTGAATACCCCAGAATGCTTGAGAATGCCGGGTTCGAGTAGAGGACACCTCCGTCCTTGGTGCAGACGAAAACGCCGTCCGATAGTCCTGCGAGAAGTGACTCCTTTTCAGTATCTGAAATCATGGAAACCTGGACTCCTCGGAGGGAAACCATCGGGTTGTCCAGCTGTCGAGCTGTCCGATGCTTGCGACCTCTGAGCATTTCTCTGTCTTAAAAGCTTTCGCAGACAAAGGTTCTGGAACTACTCGGGTGACGAAGTCGTTCGCGAGCGCGAATATCGTCGCTGGATTACTACATGTAGTCAGAGGAGCGTAATATACCGGTCATCGTCAAGGACGAGATGATGGTCAAGGGAGTCGCGTTCTACCTGGACTCGGGTCTTCCATCGGAGGCGAGATCACTTCTCGAAGACTTCAGATTGGCCGTCAACAACGCGATCCGAGCAGGTCTTCTAGCTGGAGTCACGTCGAGGAACGCCCTGTGCAAGATCGCGTATAAGGATTTTCGCCAAGAACACCCGAGGATGTACTCCCAGCATCTGGTATCGGCGTTCGAAGTGGCTGGGAGCGTCATGAAGAATCATCGTAGGCGCGTTCGGAAAGGCGTCACCTGCAGTATCCCATTTGTCAAGCGCCTGATGATGAAAGCAGAGAACCAGGCGTACAAACTCGATCGGAAGGCAGGAATCATCGACCTTCCGATCAGGGCTGGCTGCCATGTCGAGCTTAGGCTCGTAATCAGCCAGTATCATCGGAAGTATCTGGATAACACGGCCCTCTCTCTTGGTTCGCTGACCGTCCTTCCAGATCGAGTAGTAGTGGCGTTCAGAAAGGATGCGCCCAAGCCATATACTCCCGACTCAGTGATCTCCCTGGACACGAACGAGAGGAGCCTGGACGGAGTGTTCGTTGGAGGCGATGGCGCCAAGGCCGTTAAGGCAGAATTCCCAGAGGTCGCCATCATCCAGCAGCGGCATCACGACAGGCGCAGGAGGCTCCAGAAGAAGAAGGCGCACGACCGGCGAACTTCCGGGAACCTATGCAGAAGGGAGGGAACGAGGGAGCACCACCGGATCGACTACAGGCTCCACCAGGTGGCGAACTCGGTCCTGAAGTTCGCGGAAGAGCGGAAGTCTGCAATCGTTCTCGAGGACCTGAAAGAAATGAGGCCGAAAAGGAGCAAAGAGCTGAATCGGCGCCTGACCATATGGCCCAGGCGAAAGCTCCACCAGATCATCGAGTATAAGGCGCAGTGGAGAGGGATCCCGGTCTTCAAAGTAGACCCGAGGAATAGCAGCAGAACGTGCCCGATATGTGGGAGGATACAATATTCCCGAATGGGCACCGAGTTCAAATGCGAGTGCGGCTGGCGTCTCGACAGGCACATCAATGCGAGCATCAACCTGCTGCAGACAGCCGTCTCTAATGGGATGGCAGGGGGTTTACGGTTTAACCCCGGCGCGTTCCAGCATGA
>JALHSX010000096.1 GCA_022865445.1 Thermoplasmata archaeon
AAGGACATAAGCCCCTTTCTGTTCCCGTCTTGCGACGTTGATGGCATTCGACTATTGCACTCTACCCGCCGACGATGAGAGATCGATTCGGCCGTTTGAGCTTGCTCCAGTGGGGAGTCGCCGTTTCACCAAATCCCCGGGAGACTTCATCCACAGAGGAATCATCACGTTATCCCGGGGCTGTGTCGTTTCTGCGCCCTTGCCAGGACTCTCGCCCTGCTGTTCTGACAGCCCACTTTCTCACGGAGAGGGGACTTTCCTCAGCCGGCCTGCGATGAACGCAGGCCTACCGTCAGCCATCCGCCTTCTCCTGGCGACCGGTATCTACGCGGTTGCATCTACAAAAGCCTTTCTGAGGCTCTGGGGTCGCGCCACTGCTTGTGATGATAGACGAGATGCGTAAGAAGAGAAGGAAGAAGAGGGCACAACTGCGCGGAGAAGAGCAAACACGGTCCGGCAATCTCCTACAGTACCTTCACAGGCTCGAAGGCCGTCTTGACAATCACATGACCGTCCGATGTGTTGAAGTGGGCAGATCGGCCACGATTCCCCCCGAGGTCCTCGGCAACAATCCTGATCATGAGCTCCCTGAGTACGTTCCTGATGATCATGCTGTTCTCCCTGCCGATGTTCGCGATCGCTAGGTTCAGGTTCGGAAACATCTGCGCCCCACCGACCAGCTTGGCGACCAACCTCTCTTTCCTGACGCCGTGGTTCAGCATCTCTTTGACGAGCTTCCTCGTGCCCGTATCAGCGTATTTCCCTTCGTTGTCGCACTTGATCGGGGATTTCGGGAGCAGCACGTGAGCGACTCCGCCTATCCGGGCCACCGGGTCGTACAAGATTATCGCGACGCATGAGCCTAGTCCCAAGCAGACTATCTGCTCAGGCGCGTGGCACACGGCCATCTGTCCGATCCCGAGGGTATGCGGCTGGTTCATCTTCAGGGCTCCGCCATCCTCTCGAGTATCAGTTTGAGCGTCGACTCCTCGGGGAGCATCAGGAAGTATCCCTCGAACTCTTCGTCGATCCCTTTGAAGCATGTGTGGACCGCGAGGACAGTGTCGACCTTCTGTGCCAAGCTAGCCAGTGGGATGTCAAGGACAGCTCCGAGCATGTCCACTGTGGCGTCCGGCGGTGCTGGAATCATGTCGATGTCTATCATCTTCGAGACGGCGATGAGATACCAACAGAGGCAGATGTTGCCGATCTCCTTGAGCGCGGATTTCTGTATCTCCGTCAGCGAGGCGAGGTCGACTTTCTCCTTGGTCAGGTGCTCGAGCAATGTGACCGCGGATTTCCTCGGGAGAACGATGAGTATGCCGCTCTTGAGTTCGCCGCAGAGGTATGTGTACGTGCCTGCGACGATTTGGTCGGCGCCGCCAAGCCAATCAGATACCTTGGACATAGGGAGTATGCTGCATGAAGTGACTTCGTTCATGAGCTCAACATCCATGAGCGACGAGAGCGCCGTGGCAGCGCTGCCTGCGCCTATGTTGGCGAATTCCTTGATCACTTCCAAGACCTTTCCAGCCTTTTCGTCAGTCACTGCTCTCATCCTCCGATTATGGAATCGACGTCGAGTATCAGCGCTATCCTGCCGCTGCCGAGTATCGTTCCTCCCGAGATCCCTCTGACCTTCCTCAGCCGCCTGTCCAGCCCTTTCACGACTATCTGCTGATGGCCGATCAGCTCGTCGACCTGCAGAGCAACCCGTCTGTCCCTGCTCTGGACCACCAGGGTGTTGATGCCCTCCGGTGACTCGGGAGGTTTCGCCATCCCGAAGAATTCCCGCATTCGTATGAGAGGCAGGACCTCTCCTCTAAGCTGCACGACCTCCCTGCCCCTGATAGTCTTTATTTCGTCCTTTTCGAACTTGTGTGATTCTACGATGGTGCCCATCGCGACTGCGTAGGTCTGGTCTGCGATCCCGACGAGCATCGCCTCGATTATCGCGAGAGTGAACGGCAGCCAGAGCGAGAAAGTGGTTCCCGCACCTTTCGAGCTGGTCACCATCACGCTTCCGCCTAGTTCCTCGACGGCCCTTTTGACGACGTCAAGTCCAACGCCTCTTCCAGACACCTCCGTGACCTCGCTCTTGGTGGAGAAACCCGGATTGAAAAGCAAGTCGACGAGTTCCCTTCCCGAAGCCGCGTCGGCTTGGCCCTGGGACATTATGCCTTTCTTCACAGCAGCCTTCCTGATCTGGTCGTAGTCAATGCCTTTGCCGTCGTCCGAGACCTCGATGAGCACATGGTCTTGCTGCTTCGACGCGACTATCCTAATCAGTCCTTTCGCCTTCTTCCCTGCGTGGACTCGTTCATCCGTCGTCTCTATACCATGGTCGACGCAGTTACGCAGCAGGTGCATCATGGGCTCGGTTATCCTATCAACGACAGTTCTGTCGAGCTCTATGCTCCCCCCCTCGACGAGGAGTTCTACCTCCTTCCCCTCGTTCTTGGATATGTCTCTGACCATGCGAGGAAACCTGCTCATTACGACATCCAGGGGGATCATCCTGATCCCGAGGACTTTGGACTGTATGTCAGAAGTGAGCTTGTCGATGAGAGCTGAGATCTCTTGGAGCTCGATGTCGTCACGCGTAGAGGCTTTCTCGAGAAGCCTGCTCCGCCCGATGACAAGCTCGCCAACGTTGTCCAGTAGGTCGTCCAGTTTGTCCATCCCCACCTTGACAGTCTGAGCGGGGAGAACATCGGATGAAGCCGCCACAGCGCTAACCTCCTGCTTCGTCATCTTGTGCCATTTCTCTCTAGGTTCTCCAGTCATCCCTACGTAGATCTCGTCCACATCTGACATGGCAATGACACGTCTGAGCGCCTCCTGGAACTTCTCGGTAGGCTCGAGAACGACTGTCAACTCCTCGAAGACATGCTCACGATCGATGTCCGCCTCCGTAGGGCTGGATTCGACGATCTCGGAAGCCTTTCCAAGCTCCTTCAGGATCACCATGGCCCTTGCTGAAGGGAGTGAGCACCTTCTTCCCAGCTTTATCGAAACGGTCGTCGTCTTGGATTTGACTGGTTCAGGCTCGATCTCAGGAGTCTTCTTCTTGGGCGTTGCACGTCCGCTGGCGCCGGAGAGCAGCGCTCGCAGCTGCTGTATCAGTTCTGGATTCTCCCTGATTTCAGCAGATGCCTCGACTGCAATGACCATGGCGTCTAGGGTATCGAACCCGGTGAAGATGGTCTCCACGACGTTCTCCTTGAGCTGTAGACGGCCGTCGCGGATCCATCCCAGCACGTCCTCTATGGCATGAGCTGTCTCGACGACAGCCTTGAAATTCATCATCCCCGCCATGCCCTTGATCGTGTGCGCGGATCTGAATATCCGATCCACCAACTCCTTGTTTTCTGGGTTCTTCTCGAGCTCCAGCAACGCATCGTTCATGATGCGCAAGGACTCTCGCGATTCGGAAACGAACAGTTTCGAGTACTTGTTCAGGTCGATGTCTTTTGCCAAACCAGCTCACTCCTGAAGGAATTTGACTATCTCTTCCGCGATATTCTCTAAAGGCAAGATATGGTCCACCAATCCCGCATCGATCGCGGATTTTGGCATGGAGTACGCAACTGAAGTGTGTTCGTCCTGAACCACGACCCTGCCTCCGGACGCCTTCACGACCATCGCTCCCGCTGTGCCGTCCGCCCCCATGCCAGTGAGGATAATGGCCATCAGGTTCTCCCTGAGCGACTCCGCAGCACTCCTGAACAGAACGTCGACAGACGGTCTGACGAAGTTGACGGGTTCGCCGTCGTCCAGTTTGATCACAAGGCTTGCCGCTCCTTTCCAGCCGAGTTTGAGGTGCCTGCCACCGGGGGCCAGATATGCCACGCCTTTCTCGACTCTGTCGCCTTCGCAGGCTACAACGACCCTGGGCCCCATCGCAGCATCCAGTCTTTTCGCGAAGGAAGTTGAGAATTCCGGAGGGAGGTGTTGAACGACAATGAAGGATGCAGGAAGATCCCGGGGAAGGGCTGCGAAGACAATCTCCAGGGCTCTTGGGCCCCCCGTCGATGCGCCGATCACTACGACCTTGTGGCCTTTGAAAGCCTCTTTCTTGACAGTTAGAACCTTCTTGGTGTGCAGAGGTTCTCTCGTTCTTCTCAGGGCCTCCACCTTCGCTTCCGCAGCGATCTTCACTATCTCGACTATCTTGCCGGTGAAATGCACAATATCAATGGAAACGGGGCCGCTGGGCTTCGAGATGAAGTCGACAGCGCCCATCTCCAGCGCTCTAAGGGGAAGTTGGTCGTCAACCTTGTCCATCGCGCTGAGCATGACCGTCCTTGCGGGCGACTCCTTCATGATCCTCTGCAATGTAGCGATTCCATCCATCTTCGGCATCTGTATATCGAGTAGAACGACGTCTGGAGCCAGCGTCTTGACTTTCTCGATAGCCTCGACCCCATCCTTGGCGCTCCCGACGACAGATATCCCGGCGTCAGACTCCAGCATGTCCTTGAGAACGACGCGCATGTACGCGCTGTCGTCAACAATCAAGACCTTGATCTTTTCAGGCATCCGCCCGACCTCAGATTTCCATCTGTAGCACGGCGTTCACAGACTCGAGCACATCGTCTGCCGTGAAGGGCTTGATTATGAAATCCACAGCGCCCGCCTCTAGCGATCGCATGACGGTCTTCTGATGGCCAAGCGCGGAGATCATGATGATCTTCGCCTTGCCGTTGGCTTCTTTGAGCCTCTTGACCGCCTCGATGCCGTCCTGTTTGGGCATCACAATGTCCATTGTGATGACGTCGGCTCCTTCCTTACCGAACCTCTCAACAGCATCGTCGGCGTTTCTAGCCTCGATCACCTTGTGCCCCCCAGCTTCAAGTATGTTCCTAAGGACCTTTCGCATGAACTCCGAGTCATCCACAACTAGTATCTTGGCCATGTCATCTACCTCCAGAACTGTGCTCAGTATCGTCAGACAGCTCTAGAACCTTGAGCGGGTCAATCAGCGTGATAAGCCTGTCTTCGTGCTTGGCGATCCCGAGGACATATTGCGCCTCGATGCCACTCGCCACGTATGACGGGGCCTTCTCAACTGACTCCTTTCTGAACCTCGCGACCTCCAGAACCTCATCGACGAGGAAGCCGACCGGAGCGTCGGTCGCATCGACGACTACGATCTTCTTGTTGCCCTCAGCGGCAGGGTCCGGCTCCATACCGAATCTTTTCCTGAGGTTCACGACCGTCAGAAGCTTCCCTCTGAGGTTTATGACTCCTTCGATGTGCGAAGCGCTTCTGTGGACCTTGGCGACTTCCTCGATGTTGTGTATCTCCCTTACGATGGCCACATCGAATCCATACTCTTCTTTGCCCAGGCGGAAGACTACATATTGCAGAGTGTCGGTGTCCAGCATTGTGATCACTGCCTTCCAGCGCTTTACTTGCCCTCGCTTGCTTTCTGCACGGTCATAACAGCTGCTTTCGCAGATTCCACCTGCTTCGTGATCTCGTTCAGTTTGTTCGCCAGATCCGCTAGCTCATGGGCAGATGCCGTGAGTTCCTCCATCCCTGCCGCGAGGTTCTCAGAGGATACCGAAATACCTTCTGAGGAGGCCGAGTTCTCCTTCGAGATCGCTGCGACCTCGTCCAGGGATTTGGCCAGGCTCTCCGTAAGTGCCTTCTGCTCCTCCGTGGAGGCGCTGATCTCCTGCACCATTGCGGCCGTCTCCTCGACTGTCGCAGCAATGTCCTCAAGGGATTTCAGCGAGTCTGAAATGGTCCTTGAGCTCTCTGACGCATCCTTCATTGTGTGTTCCATCTTTTCGGTTGTGTCATCGATATCGTTCTCGACGAGCTCTATGAGTTGCTGAATCTGATTTGCAGCTTTCCGAGACCCCTCAGCAAGCTTCCTGACCTCGTCAGCGACCACTGCGAACCCACGTCCCTGTTCGCCTGCTCTCGCAGCCTCTATCGCAGCGTTGAGTGACAACAGGTTCGTCTGGTGTGCGATGTCGGTGATTATTGACACGATCTGTGAGATCTCTTTTGACTTCTTGGAGAGAAGCTTCATCGACTCTGCGGTGTCCTCGACGTTTCTTAGCATCGAATTCATCTTCTCCAGTGAAATCTGAGCGGACTTGCTGCCGTTCTGCGCGACCTCGCTGGCGTTCGCAGATGCTCCAGCTGCATTCTGCGAGCTCTGGACCACATCGTAGATTGCTTTGGTCTGCTCCGAGAGCATCCTGACCATCTCATCGATTCTCATCGATTCGGCTTGAGCGCTCTTGGATTCCTGGGCGACGGCAGAGGATACCTGTTGCGTGTTCTCGGTCATGTGTCCGATGGTCTCTGCGAATGATGCGGACGAATCCTTGAGAGACTCCGCCGCTACCTTGATCTCGTTGGTAAGCTTTGACAGGTTCTGTCTCATCTGCTTGAACGCTTCGACAAGCGTAGCCAGATCGCCCTTCGCCACCACATTGATCTCCCTTGTCATATCCCCTCCAGCAATCGCTTGTGCGCTCTCGGTCAGCTCTATGAGGGGTTTCGAGGTGTTGTCGATCAACATGTTCATCGATTTCACGAGGTCTCCCACCTCGTCGTTCGTAGCCTTTATTTCCAAGCGCGTTCTGAAATTGCCTTCGGCAATCGTCTTGGCCGTCTTCGAGACAGCTACAATCGGTTTCGTCTCCATGGATGAGAACACGAACGACAGAAGGATGACAACAACAGTTGCCGCAGCAGCTCCAACGATAGTGTACAAGATTGCGTCGTTTACTGTCTTGTGGATCACGGTGTCCATCAGCGCGGCAGCATCATCGTACACGATGATGAGGTCCTCCATGTTCAGGTTGATGGTCTCCATGCGCAACGATGCATTCCTCGATGCGTTGTATGCAGAGGCAGTGTCACCAGCGCGCAGCAAGGTGATGGTGGCAGTGGTCTCGTCTATGTAGTTCTCCCACTCCGCCTCGATAACACCATACGCGCGTTCCTCCTCCGTGATCAGAGCCGTTTGACCCTGGTCAGCGATGATGTTGCCCATGTGCGGAGAGACATTTAGGGCGTATTGAGTTCCATAGTCCCTGAGGAACTGCCTGAATGAAGACTGGAAATTCACCATGTTGTTATAGAACACGCTGGCGCCCGACTGGCCATAGTCGAGCACATATGTCATGAACGATTCGTGAGACGACGCCAGGTCATTGCCGCCTTTTGCAATCTCTACGACGACTACCATCGATTCGTCGTGCAAAATCGTAGCGTCCTTCTGGATGTCGCGCATTCCTTGGATCGACACGAGGCTAATGAAGGCTATCGGGATCAAAGACATGCACATGATCACAGCGACGAGCTTCGCCGTCAGCCCAAATCTCAATTGACCACCTTTCCAATTCTCTAGTCTTGGTTTCTGAGCCGGAGCTTCTCCAGCTCGTGGAAGCCATTCTATGCGTCAAAATCCGCCTGGGCCATATTAATATATGCCGTCTCATTATCAATTCTGGTAGCCAGTGCTCCTGACCCGTGTCTTCCGTGCTCTTTCTCCAGGCAAGGAATATCTAGCCACACCCCCATGACCAGCCGACATGGAAATCAGCGAGGATCAGTTCACGACGCAGGTCATGAAACACCTCTTTGAATCGCGAGGCATCGACCTATCCGGATACTCTCAATCGTTCATGATTAGGAGCATAAGGAGAAGGATTGGCAGGAGCGGAAGATCGGACTATGCCACTTACCTACACCATCTCCTCAGCAGCGACGAAGAGACAAACGAGCTCCTCGGAACCCTTTCAATAAACGTGACGGAGTTCTTCCGAGATAGGGGAGCTTTCGAAACGTTTTCCAGAACGGCGATAAAGCCACTGCTAGAATCGAAGACCGGTTCCGGAGGCCTGCTTCGGCTGTGGAGCGCAGGATGCGCCACAGGCCAGGAGGTGTACACGATTGCGATCTGCTTGGCCCAAGAACTCAGTAGGCTGCAGCGTGAGCAGAGGATGCTGACATCGATACTCGGGACGGACATCTCCTCCGCTGCTCTTGCGAAGGCCAAGTCCGGAGTGTACACGAAGGAAGAGATGCGCGGCCTCCCAGACAAATTCCTTGCGGAGTACTTCGACCACACTGGTGACAAGTACGTCGTGGGCTCTCAGCTGCGGAAAGGCGTCAGGTTCTCAAGAGAGAACCTGTTGGACAAACCCGGATCGAAGTTCTTCGATGCCATTGTCTGCAGGAACGTCATGATCTACTTCTCGCGGGCGATGCACGACAAGGTTACTATGAACTTATATGACGCCCTGAAAACAGGCGGCTACCTGATGGTTGGACGGACTGAGACCCTGATGGGTCCTCCAAGGGCTTTGTTCGAAGTCGTCGATCTAGAGAACAGGATTCTGCGCAAGAAGTAGTGACGTTCCTGAGAACGGTCATTTGATCATCATCGTCTGACGACATGCCTATGCGGTCGATTCGACCCGCGACTCGCCGGCTTCATCGAGGTTCATCAACTCTCCAAGACTGGGTACCTCGATGCCGCTCATGAAATCTTCAATGTTCCGATAGTTCTCGCTCAACTCGTCAGCAAGCTCGGCCTGCATGAGATCGAGCTCTCTCGGATCCAGAGTTCTCGATATGACCTCCGCTAATGTGATGCCTTCCTTCTCTGCCTGGCCCGCAAGTTCTACTAGGGTCATACCTGCCATTTCTGTCCCATCCCTGCGTATGACAATCGTCAGACAGTATGGGGCTCCGTTCTATATAACACTTGTCCAGGCGCGGTCACTTGACCGGGTCCAGCCATCTCAGGTACTTCTTGTCCTTCCCCTTGACTACGTCAATGAACTTTGTCTGGATAGCCTTGGTGACGGGGCCAGGTTTTCCCTCACCAACGCTCCTTCTGTCGACCTCGCGGATGGGCGTGACCTCAGCGGCTGTCCCCGTGAAGAACAGCTCATCTGCGAGGTAGAGCTCGCTCCTCGCGAAGTTCTGCTCGCGGACATCGTAGCCAAGATCGGCGGCCAGCTCCATCACGGACTCCCTAGTGATGCCAGGTAGGATTCCAGCATTCAGGGGAGGAGTCAGTATCTTCCCTTTGCGGACGAGGAATATGTTCTCGCCCGAGCCCTCCGCGACCATGTGCAACTCGTTGAGCATGATTGTCTCATCGAACCCGTTCAGCTTCGCTTCCATCACGGCGAGCGCGCTGTTGAGGTAGTCACCGCACACCTTCGCGGTCGCGGGAGCTGATCCGCTCGAGACCCTGTGCCAAGACGAGGTGTGGACTCTGATGCCATTCTTGAGCCCCTCATCACCGAGGTATGCGCCCATAGGGAACGCGATGATGAAAGTCTCAACGGGGTAGCCCATCGGGTTGACGCCGATCCCGGACACGCCGTAGAACGCGATCGGCCTGATGTAGCATGAGTCGAGCTTGTTGGCCTTGACCGTGTCCTTGGCAGCCTTGCACAGCTGATCCGCTGTGTACGGAAGCTTCAGGTTGATCGCCTTCGCGGAGGTCAGGAGCCTCTCCATGTGCTCTTTCAACCTGAACACTGCGGGGCCGTTGACGGTGCTGTAGCACCTGATCCCTTCGAATGCGCCAGTGCCGTAGTGCAGACCGTGAGTCAGCACGTGGACAGTCGCGTCCTTCCACGGCACGAGGTTTCCATTCTTCCAGATAACCTCAGTCGGCTGGATCTGCATCTTCTCCTCATCTCCTGCATGTTCATGGCGATTTAACTACTTGGTTTCTCAGGCATCCGACGCTGTCGAGTTCAACCTCAACGACGTCACCATCCTTCATCGGGGATATCCCCGATGGAGTGCCTGTGGCGATCACATCTCCAGGCTCGAGGGTCATTATCGTTGATATGTATTCCACGAGCGCAGCGTCTCCGAACACCCTATCAGACAAAGGCGAATCCTGGACGACATTCCCGTTCAGCCTTGTGGTGACGCGGGTCGGAGGGGTTCTGGATATGAATGGCCCGATGGGGGCGAAAGTGTCGAACCCTTTTGCACGAGTCCAATCGACATCGTTCTTCTGAAGATCCCGCGCCGTCACGTCGTTCAAGCACGTGTACCCGAAGACATGCATGAGACCGTTCTTGGCGTGATGAGCGCGCTTGCCAATGATGATTGCCGATTCGCCTTCGTAGTCGACTCGCTTCGAAGCTCGCGGAATGATGATGGCGTCACCCGGCCCTATGAGGGCTGACGGCGGTTTGGAGAAGATCACTGGCACTTTGGGCGTATCCCATTTCATCTCCCTGATGTGGCTCCTGAAGTTCAGGCCGACGCAGATGATCTTTGAAGGCTTGTCAACAGGGGCGAGTAACTTCAGGTCTGACAGGATGTGCCTCGAATTCTTAGATCTCGCTCCGTTCTCAATCGCGTCCATCATCGACGATGCCGTCGTCTCGGTGACATGGTTGCCGCTAACCTGACCGACGAAGATTCTCTTGCCCTTGGAGAACTTACCAAGCTTTGAGCCAGAACGCATTTCCTCACTCACGGAGCTGTCGGAAGGATCACTCGAACATCTTCCTGATCCTCTTCCCAACGACCTCTATCTGCGACTTCTTGCCCTCATCTCTCAACTTCGTCAGCCTCGGCATCCCGGCATCATGCTCGGCGACCCACTCAGCGGCGAACTTGCCGGACTGTATGTCCTTGAGAATGCCTCTCATGGTCTCCTTGGTTCTGGCGTCGATTATCATGCCTCCGCGTGTTCTTCCGCCATATTCGGCCGTGTTCGAGACGCCGTCCCACATGCCTTCGATGCCGCCCTTCTGTACAAGGTCGATGATGAGCTTGAGCTCGTGCAGTACCTCGAAGTACGCGATCTCGGGCTGATATCCTGCCTCCACAAGGACGTCAAAGGAGGTCCTGATGAGCGAGCTCGCGCCGCCGCAGAGGTCCACCTGCTCGCCGAACAGATCGGTCTCCGTCTCCTCCTTGAACGTGGTCTCGATGACCCCTCTCGAGGTCGCCATCAATCCCTTCGCTATTGCCAGAGCCGTCTTCTTCGCATTGCCCGAATGGTCCTGGTAGACTGCGATAAGTGCTGGGACTCCGATACCTGCGACGAAAGTCTCTCTGACGAGCGCTCCCGGTCCCTTGGGAGCGACCATGATAACATCGATGTTCTTAGGTGGGACGATCCTCTCGAAGAGTATGTTGAATCCGTGAGCGAAATCCAGGACCATGCCCTTCCTCAGATGAGGTGCCACATCCTTGTCATAGACCCCCTTCTGCACCTCGTCTGGTATCAACATCATTACGATGTCAGCGCTCTTCACTGCATCCGGGATGGTCATGATCTTCATCTTGTCGGCCTTCGCCCTTTTCCAGGTCTCGTCCTTCAGGTTGAGGCCGAGCACCACGTCGACCCCGCTGTCGCGCAGGTTCAGAGACTGTGCCCTGCCCTGTATCCCGTAGCCTATCACCGCGACTCTCTTGCCCTTGAGCACCTTGATGTCCGCGTCCTTGTTGTAGTATATCCTGGCCATTTCTGTTCACACTCCTATTCAGATTGCATTCATAGCCTGTATGTACCTCTCCGGCTGGCTCTTCTTGACGATAGCGTCGACCTCATCGACCGACCCTGTGACCCTGCACACTCCTTCCCTGCTGAACAGCAGGGCGTAGGCCTCGTGCCTCGAGTGGTCGACCAGATCAGCTTCTATGACCTCGTGGAGCGCCCGCATGTGCTCGATCACGCTCAGGGCTTTCACCTTGTCCTCGATCGAGAGGACGATCCTCGCCCTGTCAGGGACCTCGCACTTGCCGACCACGATGGTCTCGACGTTTATGCGCTTTCTGTTGAACTCACCCATAACGCGCTGCATCACACCGGGCTGGTCGTAGACCAGCAACATCATGACTTCCATCTAACACACCTCGCCTTTCCACTGGCATCTCCCTTTGATGCAGTCCGAAGTCGACATCCCCGGCGGCGTCATCGGGAGAACATCCTCCTCTGGGTCTATGACGAAATCTATCAGGAACGGCACTTCTGCCCTGCACCCTCTCTTGATCGCCTCGGCCACCTCCGAGTGCTTCTCTACCCTGACCGCCTCTGCGCCGTAGGCCTCCGCGAGCTTCACGAAATCGGGCGACCCCGCGGTGAACTGAGTGGCTTTGTACCTGGAACCATAGAACAGCTTCTGCCATTGCTTGACCATCCCAAGCCAGCCGTTGTTCAATAGGCATATCATGATCGGTATGTCGCTCTCGACGGCCGTGGCGAACTCCTGGGACACCATCTGAAGGCTGCCGTCCCCTGCGATGTCCGCAACGACACAGTTCGGCCGGGCGATCTTGGCCCCCATTGCAGCAGGGAACCCGAAACCCATTGTCCCAAGCCCGCCCGATGTTATGAACATGCGTTTGCCATAGCACTTGTAGAAGTGCGCGGCCCACATCTGATTCTGTCCGACCTCAGTGGTGACGATAGCGTCATCCGGCAGGTTCTTCGAGAGCTCGTGGATGACTTTCTGAGGCTTCAGCGGGTCGGAGTGAAGGTCGTAGTCGCATGTGCATTGCTTGTTGAGCTCGATGATCCTTGCCTTCCATGTGGCGGCCTTGGTTCTCTTTTGCAGGCCCGCTATCAGAGCGTTCACAACGGTCCAGGCATCGCCGACTAGGCCAACCCTGCCATTCACGTTCTTCCCGAACTCAGAAGAGTCGATGTCCACGTGGACGACCTTCGTCTTGGTCCCGAACTCGCTCAGTTTGCCCGTGACGCGGTCGCTGAACCTGGTACCGATCGCCAGCAGCACGTCGCAGTTGTTCAGCGCGTAGTTTGCCACCTGCCTTCCGTGCATGCCGCATACTCCGAGCACGAGCGGATGGTTCTCTGAGACCGAACCCTTCGCCATCAGGGTCGTAACGATCGGCGCCATCAGCATCTCGGCCAGCCGTATGATCTCTCCGCCTGCCTGAGACCATGCCACGCCGCCGCCAACCATGATGGTGGGGCGTTCTGCCTTCTCCAGCAGCTTGATCGCGTCGAGCAGCTCGGATAGGTTCCTCTTCGGCTTCGGGACTCTCACCTCTTTTGCCATCTGCTCGTCGGTGATCTCCGCGCGGAATATGTCAACTGGGATATCGATGTGGACTGGCCCGTATCTCCCGGTCGTCGCTATCATGAAGGCCTTCTTCATCGTCTCAGGGAAGACCTTCGGGTCAGTGACCCTGAAGTTGTGCTTCGTGACGGGCATCATCAGGCTGAACGAGTCGGCCTCCTGGAAGGCGTCGCCCCCGAGCTTGTCCGTCTCGACCTGACCGGTGATCGCGACCATCGGAGATGAATCCATGAATGCGGTTGCTACGCCAGTTACGAGATTGGTCGCCCCGGGACCGGAGGTCGCTATGCATACCCCGGGCTTCTTCGACACTCTAGCGAATCCGTCGGCCATGTGGCCCGCGCACTGCTCGTGCCTTACGAGGATGTGTCTGATGTCCGACTGCACGAGCTCGTCGTAGAAGGGAAGCAGGACTCCGCCTGGAATGCCGAACATCACCTGCACGTTCTGCTTCTCGAGCAACTCCACGGCGGCTCTAGCACCTTTCATCATCTACACACTCCTCAATCCGCCCGCACAGACACAACCAAGGTTGGACGTCCGTCACGGGCGCAAGATCCGCAGGTCGACAAGGACCCCTAGAACGACGAGAATTGGCACCAAACCACCTTGTCCAGCAGAATCTTGCATCGGAGTTCGCAATATCCCCGCTCGTATTAAAATCTTGGCCGCGATGAACCAGCCATGCATATGTATGCGCATAAATGTACAATGCAGGTGGCCAACGGACTATACGAAATGGGCGCGGCCAGTAAGGACTGCGACGAAGACATGGTTCCTCGAATCCAGTTTGGTGATGCCCCAAGCAGCACCGGCTGAAGCAGGGAGGACGTCGAGCCCTTCCTCTTGTTTGATGATCTCCGCCGCTTTGATGAGGTCTTCATCGGGGACCTCGACACCCGTCCCGTTCGATTCGAGCATTGCACCCAATGCCTCATCCCCGTCCGCCAAGAAGTTGCCGCACAGCGGTTCGTTGACCTCCGTGACCGTCAGGTTGGGAACATCCAACTTCTCCTTCAGACCGTTCGCGATACCATGCACCGCTGAGTTGTTGTTGGAGACTCCGAGCATCCTGGGCTTCATCCCCATCGACCTGAAGCCATGCCATATGCCTCCGATGAGCGAGCCGTTTCCGACAGGGACCGAGACCCAGTCCGGCTGCCTGCCGAGCGATTGTGCGATCTCCTTCGCGATAAACGTATAGGCGTACAGGCCGATGTCTCGATTGCCGCCTCCAGGATTCGCGTCGTACCACTTGTTCGCCACAGCGTCCGCAGCTGACTTGTGCAATGCAGCCTCATAGTCGCCAGAGACGCTCACGACCTTGCTGCCCCATCGCTCGATCTCCGCGCGTCTCGGCGCGGCGAAATCCGCTGGGATGTAGATGTATGCGCGCATGTTCAGCTTGTCGGCGACGTATGCCAGTGCAGCGCCATAGTTGCCGCAGCTTACCGCTGTCACAGCTTTCATTCCCTTTGCGCGCGCATCTAGCATTTGAAGGAGCGCTACCCTGTCCTTATGCGTGCCGGATGGGTTCTCCCCCTCGAGCTTCACGTGAAGCCTTCTGATGCCGAGCCTCTTCTCGAGCTTTTGCGCCCGGGTCAGAGAAGTGCCCCCTATCCTGAGGGCCTTCATCTGCGATTCGAACTCCCTTATGAGTTCCAGGGGAATCAAGGTCCACCTCTGTGTTCGAAGCAACTAGCCGCAGGCACTGACGTGCCTGCCGATGCCATGTTATCTAGCTATGTCTAGTCGAGACCGTGTGCCTGAATGTCCTTGTCCGCGTTCTTCACAATGGTCTCGAATTCGCGCGCGATGCTCGGAGGAACCGGAGCGACCTCGTGCTCTTTCATGATCTTGTCGGCCTTCGCTCTTGCGCGGTCTACAACGCTCTTCTTGCCATCGGCCTCCCAAGCCTCACCCGTCCGCCTGTCGGTTATGTCGGTGATGAAGTGCTCCTTGTTCAGCCACTGCATCGTATGCCTCTCCGGGAGGAAGCTTCCTCCTGGACCTACCTTCTTTATCAGTTCCACCGCCAGATGATCGTCATCGACCGTCACACCGTAGGCCAGCCTCGCCATTATCTTGACCATCTCATCGTCTATGACCATCTGTTCGTAGGAGAGCATGGTGACATCGTCTAGGAGGCCGAGGCCCGCGATCATGTCGCAGCCGGCGTAGAACTGTGGCAGGCCGCTGGACATCTTCTCGTAGCATGCCTGAGCGCCAGGAAGCTTGGCTGAGGTCACAATCCCACCGCAGAGTATCGGGAATCCGTAGTGATGGGATAGCTCGCCCGCCCCAGCGGATATCAGAGCCCTCTCAGGCCCTCCGCCCGCCCAGGTCATGGTCTTCATGTCAAAGGCAGCTCCTCCGGTTCCGTAGATGAAAGGCGACCCGGGAGCCGCGAGCTGGGCCATCGTCAGGCCCGCAAGGACTTCCGCGTTGTTGACTATGATGGACCCGGCTAGTGTGACTGGGCCAGTTATCCCGGCCTGGGGCATCCCGTAGAATGATATCGGCACGCCCGCTCGAGCGAGCACCAAAGCTCCCTCGGTCGAACCGCCGTCGAGTTGCAGCGGTGAGAACGGACAGTGCATGGAGGAGAAGATGGGCCTCCTTCTGAGCGCCTTCTCGCCTCCGGCAAGCGCAGCGCCAATCTCCGCGAGCCACTTCGCCTCTCGTCTGTGGCTCGTGGTCTCGACCTGCACATGCTTCTCGATGCTGGACAATGCGACCTTGAGATCGACAACATGTCGGATGTAGTCCGGCACGTCCTGGCTGCTGACGCAGGGCCAGAATATGTGCGCCGAGTCCAACGCATTCGCGACTTTGCCGACCATGGCGAGGTCAGCGCTCGTAGACATCCTTCTCTTGCCGGTGTTGAAGTCCATGACGCTAGTGCCGTTCCCATCCGTCGTGCAGAACATTCGCCTGCCGTCCAAGACGACATCGTATTTCGGATTCCTCGCGCAGAGCGTTATGTTCTTCTTCGCCTTGCGAATCGCCTCCTCAACGAGGTTACCCTGTATCTTGGCGATGCTAGTCTTGTAATCGACGGATGATCCGGCGTCCTCCAAAAGCTTCAAGCATTCCTTGCTGAAGACCTTGATGCCTGCGTTTTCAAGCACATCCAGCGTTCCCCAGTGAAGCGATTTCAAATCGTCCTTCTGGAACATGTGGAACGCGATCTTCCCCTTTGGGAATCCGATCATTTCTTCGCTCTCCTATACATCGATATGCTTCGGAAATCCACGCAATTCTGCGAAGCATATCACGTAACGATATCAAGTATTTAGTTAGTGGGAGCGGAAGCATGAATCGAGCAGTTTTGCGACGATACTCTGACCCGAGAATGTTGAGACGCGGCCGGTCGACAGGTTTCGCGGAGAGTTCCGAAAGGCTTTAATCAAGAGATACATATGGTCGGACATCCAGCCATTCTGCGGGGGTAGCCAAGCCCGGTCAACGGCGCCAGATTGAGGGTCTGGTCTCGCAGGAGTCCTTGAGTTCAAATCTCAGCCCCCGCACCATCTTTTCTCCAATGTGTGACTGATCTGATGGAGTCCTCCCGCTGATGCGTTCTGCATTCACACCCAGGTTCATTGTCCCGTCACGGCTCTAGCGATGCGGCTGGGCTGCGAGGTTTCTCAGAATATGCTCGGTGTAGGATTTCGAACCGTGTCGTCCGCCCATGTCCGTCGTCAAGTGGCCCGATGAGTAGAAATCGGACACTGCACGCTCTATTCTCCATGCGCTCTCCGGAAGTCCGATGTGATTGAGCATCATCGCCCCTGCGAGAACAGCAGCAGTTGGATTCGCAACGCCCTTGCCTGCGATATCGGGCGCAGAACCATGCGCAGGTTCGAAGACCGAATGCTTCGGCCCGATATTACCTGATGGCGCGAAACCGAGGCCGCCCGCTACACCAGCCGCCACATCAGACAGGATATCTCCGTAGAGGTTGAGCGTCACGATCACGTCAAACGCTGAAGGGTCTGTCAGGAGCTTCATCGCGGCGGAGTCAACCAGCTGCTCCGATGCCTGCAAGCCTTTTCCCCTTGTCCTCATCTGTTCCCTGAATATATTGACGAAAAGCCCATCCGACGCGCGCAGAACGTTCGCTTTGTGCACACAGGTGATGCCCCGGCGGCCGTTCGCCAACGCATACTGGATAGCGAAATCCACGATCCTCTCAGACCCTTTCTTGGTGACTCTGCGGAGGGTTGTGACCCCTCCGTCATCGTACACCTCGTTCTGGGTGTACATCCCTTCCGAGTTCTCGCGCACGATGACCACGTCGATGGGCGCCCTGTTGGGCACCTGGACAAGCGTTCTCACGGGCCTGAGGTTCGCATACAAGTCGAGCTCCTTTCTGAAGCGGAGGACCGGGGGATCGTATTCAGGACCTTCGACTGATGTGATGGCACCGAAAAGGGAACTGTCACATGACCTCATCAGCTGGAGGGTCTCTGCCGGGAGGTAGCTTCCGACCTTCTCGTAGGCCGCCTGGCCGATGTCTGCGGGGACAAACTCCAGGTCGTCCGTAGCTCCCTTGACAATGCTCACAGCGCACTCCACGACTTCAGGACCAATGCCGTCTCCGGGGAGCACACAGATGCGCTTCATGTCCGCATTACTCTTGCACTAGCTTGGCGAAGTCGACGAAATGCTTCTCCATGCGTGCGATCCTCTTCCTGCTGTCGTGGATGTCCTTCTCCATCTTGGCGGCCATCTTGCGCATCTCATCAACGAGCTTCTCGGCTTCCTTCTCCAGCTCGCCTATCTTCGAATCGTGGGAGAGTGCCTTCGTTGTGTGTTCCTCGATGCTCCTCTCCAGGTCGGCCTGCCTCTCCTTTTCCGCGCTCTTCGAGAAGTAGCTCTCCACCTTCGAGTTGAGCATCGTGAGGATGTTGGACACCTTCTCGAGCTGCTTCTCCAGCCGCTCGATCCTCTCCTGGGCTTCCCCCAGCTTTGAGGTGAGATCGGGTGCCTGGGCTGCCTTTTCCACCTCGAACATCCTCGTCTCGATCATCTCCAGCTTGTTCTCAGTATTAGCGAGGTTCTTCACGCCGTCGGAGATCTCTTCCAGCAGCTCCTTGTCAGGGAACTCGATGGTCACGTTCCCGGCTCCTGGGACATACGCCTTGAGAGACTGAAGAGCGGCGATCGCGTCCACCGTCGGGAAGCCTCCCTTGACCCTCCCCTCGAGCCCTCGCAGGGTAGAGACCATCTCGGTCCCTGTCTTGCCGAGCCACGGATTGGCTTTGACCATCTTCGTGATGTTCTCCATGATGCTCTCCAGCTCGGCGCCACCCTTCGCAAGGTCCGATTTGTCCATAAGACGGATGTCCCTTAGGGCGTCCCGCTTGCCCCGCTTGTTCCAGTCGCCCAGCGAATGGCCCTCGAACGGAAAGAAACCGGCGAAGTGCTCGACCCCTTTGACAATGATCTCCTGAAGGTCGTCCCAGTCCTTCGTGCCTCCGTCGCTCTTGAGCTCCTCCGATGAGTTGAATATCATGCATATGCACCCGTTGGGAAGCAGGAACGAGTGAATGAAGTACGGCGCCTCCTGTGCGAACTTCGGGTAGGTCTGGGGCTTCTTCTCCTCAATGGCCTCCATGTATGATTTGTAGTACTCCTTGGCGAAAGCCGCCAGGTCCTGATTCGACGGGATCTCCGGTCCGATCTCCTTGGGGGTCATGTTTTCCTCCGCCTGTAATGGATATGGAGTATTTTCCTCCTCGATATTAATGTCTTCCTGGCCGACCCTCGCCGATCACCGAGCTAGCCAGCATGGGCAGCGTGATCGTGGCGTCGCCTTCCACAGTGATGTACTGGGCGTCCTCCTTGACCTTGCCCCAGGAGACTGCTTCCCTTATCCTGGCACCTGAAAGAGATCCGTCCCACTCCTCTGCCGTGGTCAGGTAGACTGCGTATTCGAGCCCGCCCCGGAACTGGTTCCACCAGATCACGTGATGCTTCGATATGCCGCCGCCCACCATTATCGCGCCCGATTTCTTGGAAGTGAACACGATGTCTGAGAGTTCCTGCTCGTCCTTGAGCACATCGATGTTGAAGTCTGGATGCTGTTGCTTGAACAGCCAGAGCTGGGACCCGAAGGCCCCATCCGTGATGCCAGGGACATATATCGGTATCTCGTTCCTCGAGGCCCAGTAGAGTATAGACTTCTTGTCGCTGACCCTGAGGCCAAACTCGTGTGCGAGCTGCCTGCTAGATAGTGTCTTCTTGCCCTCCCTGTATAGTTCCGCGAGGATGGGCTGGATCTTCTGCTCGAGGACGATGCCGTAGCTATCGTTCGGTATCAGTATGTTGCCCAGCCTGTTGATGCCCTTTCTGTGCAGGTCAGCATCGTCCATCATGAAATCGCCGTGATAGTACTTGCGCCAGACCCTCGCAAGATCGTGATCGAGCGTACCACAGGTGGTGACGATGACGTCGACGAGTCTGTCCTCCACCAGCTTCCTGATTACTCCTCGAGTACCGGTCGCTATTATGCACGCAGGGAACGATAGGAAGATCGTGCACTGCCTGTCCCTCATCATCTTTCGGACTATCTCGCAGGCCATGCCAAGCTTCTTCGCGGTGAATCCGCCAGAGGCCAGCATTTGACTTGTCAGATCTTTGACCTTGGTGTCATCCTTGATCTCTATGTCCGCTATCGGCTTCATCTTCATCTGCATGATGTCAAAACCTGGATGCCCATGCTGACTGATACAACCGGCCGAAAACATTTATAGCTTTCCTGCTGATGTTCAGGAGGTACAATGCTGAAAGTCAGAGAGGTCATGACCAAGACAGTCACGACTGTCACGCCTGACACGCTCGTCAAGGACGCAGCCGCCATACTGGCCTTGCGGAACATATCGGGGGTTCCTGTAGTTGATGGCGGGAAGATAGTTGGTATCTTCAGCGAAGCCGACGTTCTGAAATCCATCAAGACCACGAAGAAGGACATGCGCCTGATCTACCCTTCCATATCCACACTGGGCATCGCTTTCCAGGAAGAGGTCACTCAGAGGGAGATAATCGAGGCATATGAGGAGATCGGCCGGAAACCGGTCAAAGAGATCATGTCCACGCGAGTGGTGACGGTTGCTCCGGACATCCCCATCAACGAGGTCATCGTCCAGATGGTGCAGAAGAGCATCAACCGGCTCCCCGTGGTAGACAAGAACGTCCTCGTGGGGATAATCACGAGGGGAGATGTCATCCGCGGTCTGGCAGTCGAGCACGCTGTCGGAGAAGTCGAGGGCAACAAGAGCTAGTCCCTACCACTTCAGGAATCCCTTTCTCTTCTTCTCGGGCGTCTTCTGAAGCTCTTCTTTCGCTGGTGCTTCTCTCAGCTTCCGAGCGATGGGGACTGGCTTGCGCACCTCAGAATCCTTTTCCGCCAGGGGAGACCTCTGTGTCGTATCTTCTGCGGGAGCTGCATCCGTCGTGAAGGTGTGTCCGCACTCGAGACATTTCTGGTTCGCGTCAGGATAGACGTAAAGAGATGCTTGACCGCACTTGCCACACTTCCCGTCGTCGACATGTTTGATGACGCCTAGTTCGAGCCGTTTCTGGTCAAGGTCTTTCTCCATCGCGTCTGTCTTCTCTCGGACTCTTCTGGCATACTTAGCAGCCGTCACGATATCTTTCCTTGAGAGTGAGTTGCTGATGTTGTCCATGTAGGCCATGCTCTCTTGGACGTTCATGCCATAGCCGGAAGCTTCCCTGAGGATTGGGCCGTACATCCGCATTGTGAAATCCGCCTTCTCCGTCTGTCTAGTCTCGAGCTCTCTCTGCGCCTTGATGCGCTGAAGGTGTGCGTCATCTGCAG
>JALHSX010000001.1 GCA_022865445.1 Thermoplasmata archaeon
CTCTTCGAATCGATGTCCCTTGGTGTGCCGAAGCGCGCGGGCGACCGATAAGCGACCACTTCCCAGGTTCGGTCTCTAGGTCGCCAGGACATCGCAGCTGCAGCGCCAATCACACCTCGGCCTCCCTTGTATTTCTTCCATGTCGCCCCCGTTTCCCTCAGGACAGATTCCACCTCTCTCAGAGGGACCACCTCTCTGACCGCGCGCCAGTAAAGCGATTGGGGCGGCTTTCTGATGGATGCGACGATCCCCGGGTTCGTCTTGTCGCATTCGAATTTGGCGACTCGCTCCAGCACCTTGGCGGCGCGCCGTAGCAGATCATCCGGGTCGCATTGCCTGCCTTCAGCGTAACACCTCTGCTCAGTCCCGTTCAGATCCCCGCAAGGCCTCGATGGACCGGTGCCTGATCCGAACGCGAGGCAGATGGCCGCATTGCCTCTGGTCTTCCATGGGATGTTGGGGTTCAGCCTCACCAGCCTCGGAAGTCCGATGAGGTCATAGTCGGACAACTCCTCGATCACCAGCGCGGCTAGGTACGTAGTGCACATGCCCTCGGGCGAATCGGTATCGTCAAAGGCGAGGAGAGTCCCTGCCACGGTCATGGCCATTGCGCGCTCCCCAGAAAAGGGTTGCTGTCATGCTATGTGGACCGACTCAACGACCAGTGTCAGGGACATGATCGAATCGTCGTACCGGAGCTCGCACGTGACCAGGACCTCCTTGTCGTCGAACTGAGATACACTCACGCCATCGGATACCACCATGATGCTGTGCTCCAGGTCGTGATCATAGAGACGATGGCCGCTCTGCATCATGACCCCGCGAATGACGATTTCATCGCCTTCGAAAAGGGCCCAATTGGTGGAGAGCAGCTTCACGGTCAACACGAACTCCGCCTTCTTCAAGACCGAGACTCCCTCGTTGTCGGTGAACACCGTGGGAGAGGACTTGTACTGCGATACCTCCCCCCTGACCAAGAGTTCGTCGCCTATTGCCGCATACTGGCTCGGGGACGGGCCGATTCCTTTGTAACATACGATTTTGACGGTGGTCCCTGAGCGCGGATCCATCAACACAAGGTTCTCGACGCCCGCATCGTAGGAGCGGAAGTCGACAAGAATGCCTGAGACCGCCACGGAGGTCCCGTCGTCCACTGACGACATCTGAGGTATCTCCAATCTAGGAGTCGCCGATGATGCGCCCAGCAGGGCAATGCTTCCGAGGAGGACGATGAGGATAAGCGCGAGCGTCGGCAGAGTCGGCAGTTTCTGAGACACATTCGTCCATCGACTCGGTAGTAGATTCCCACTTTGACTACATGTAGACGTCAGAACTGATGGAAAACCATTTTAACAGGGTATCGATTTATCGGGCTCAGGTGAGAAGCTGCCAAAGGATTTCTTGACAGAGTACAGACTCGAGCTCAGCAGTTTTCTTGGCCTCTTGTTCGGCTTCCTCACCATCATCGGCATCGTAGGCGCCTATCTGAGCATGAACGAGGACCACAGATTGCCTTCCTACATCTCATTTCTACAGGACTTGTCCGATCCTTTCGGCACATGGATCGCCTGGATCGTCGTGGCCGCCCCGATCGGTCTGATAGTCTGCGCCTGGTGGTACTACGACTACGTCAAGAAGATCCGTGAACTCGCAGAGTTGATCGGCACGCCTAGCAAGGCCAAGTTCGTGAGGAACCTCGATGAGATCGAGTACCTCGCCTGGTCCCTGCCGCAGAGATACGAGGATAAGGTCCTCACAAAGAAGAAGGAATTCAAGATCTGACCGCGCACCCCGCTAGAGGGGGGCCCCTTCGTTTCCGCTGGACGGCGTTTCCCTTTCTGGGGGCATTTCCGGGGACTCGGCATTGGTTGTGATTTTCGCTGCGCCTGCTGCGTTTAGCCAGCCAACGATCCTCTCGGAATCCTCTGGCTTACATCTCACGATGACTGCGGCGTGACGGCGTATGACCTTCATGGAGACCTCGGAAGAAGACCTAATGCGAGACAAGAGACTGTAGACTGCGTCCGTGAGTGGCATTTCGGCCTCGATGACGCACGTGTGCCCCTGTACCATCAATATCCTCTCCCTCAACTGATCAAGTCCTTCTCCCGTAGCAGAAGATATCAGAATCAGATCGTAGGGTTGAATGATTGGCTTTATAAGAACAGTTATGCCAACTCTTGATTCCTGAGATAATAAATCTATCTTATTCCCAATAGCAACTATAGATCTATTCTCAATCTTCGGCACCAGAATCTTCAAAGAGGTTGAGAGCTTGGACTTCACCACATCATCAGATTCACTAGCATCAAAGATAAGAAGAATCAGATCTGCATCGAATATCTCTTCTAGAGTTGAGTTGAATGCATTGATAAGGTCAGGAGGAAGATCTCTTATGAACCCAACGGTGTCGCTCATCAGGATATTGCCTTTGATCCCTGAGATACGTCTTGTTGTTGTGGACAATGTCGAGAAAAGACGATCGTCAACTTCCACTCCAGCATTACACAGCTTGTTCATGAGAGCAGATTTCCCAGCGTTCGTGTAGCCGGCCAATGAGACGAGAGAATACCCCTTCTCGCGTCTCCGGGTTCGGGTGACCTCTCGCTGTTTAGATACGTCCGATAGATCCGCTTCGATTCTTCGAGCATGAGTTTTCGCGTGCTCGAAGTAGACATCGGTTGCGTAAGCTCCTCCCGAGAGAAAACCAGGCCTGTCTCCGCTCTTGGACTTGTGAATCCATTCTCTGAGGAACGGTAGCTCGTATCTAAGTTTGGCAAGAGTGACTTGAGCAATTGCTTCCGGAGTATGCGCATGGTCTGTGAAGATTCGAAGAATCACTCCTGTGCGGTCAGCGCACTCCATCTGGAATTTCATCTCCAGAAAATGGTGTTGTGACGGCTTCAGCACTCCATTCACAACTATCAGATCGACTTCCATCTCTTCCATTTCCTTGAGGATCTCATCGATCCTACCGGGACCTAGAAAGCTTTCTCTGTGCGGTCGAGATCTGTTCTGGACGAACTCCTTAATCACTTCCATTCCCAACGTTTGAAGCAGAGCTCTGATCTCTTCTGTGTCTTCACTGATGGAGAAGATGACCACTTTCTTCATAGGTGTCCAGTGCCTAGGGACTCAAGAGGGATAATGGTATTCACCGACGACTTCCAGCGATTTCACCACACCGGGAACCTTGACTTCCGTTGGAGGCACCCATGCAACGAGCAATGGGGCGTCGAGAAATCGGTTCCACAGGAAATCAAGGGGTCCCCCTGTCGAAATGTACACGCTTGTGCATCATCTCATTTTATTCTGTCGAACACATTTTCATACTCAACTGGCTCTGATAATTCTTCGAAATTCTTGGGCTGTGGAAAAAATGATATCGTGCGATAATATTAACGCTTAAGTAGGGTCTAGTGCATTTCACTTTTCCCCTGTTTCAAGTGGATTCCGAGAGCGGCTTCCATAGGAAATCTAGGGGGAGGGAAGGAGCGTTTTGCTTCTGCGGGGGGACCGACATGCAGGATACCATATTTCAGCAGTATATTAGTTCGAAGACGATATTCCGAGGAGACAAGGACGTTCTACGTTCATCCTACATACCCGACATTCTCCCGCACAGAGACAACGAGATCAACCAGCTGGCCTCAATACTTGTCACTGCTCTCGAGGGGCAGCGGCCGTCCAACGTGCTGCTGTTCGGAAAGACCGGGACGGGCAAGACTGCCTGCATGAAATACATCGGCAAGGAGATTGAGAGGGCGGACTCGACCCTGAACAAGGTCCAATTCATCTACATGAACTGCGAGGTCATCGACACGCAGTACGGTATTCTGCAGAACATTGGAAACAAGTTCATCGAGAACTTCGATGAGCGCATACCGTTCACCGGCTGGAGCACGGAGAGGGTCTACAACATACTGCGGGAGAAGATCGATGAGGAGAAGCGCGTGGTCGTGATAGCCCTCGACGAGATAGACCAGCTGGTGTCCAAGAGCGGAGACGATGTGCTGTATCACCTCTGCAGAATCAATGACGATCTGAAGAATGCGAAGGTCAGCGTGATCGGGATATCCAACGATCTCAGGTTCATGGAATTCCTCGACCCGCGAGTCAGGAGCTCGCTCAGCGAGGAGAAGATGGTTTTCCCGCCGTACAATGCGGAGCAGCTCAAGGACATCCTTGAGCAGCGTGCGAAGATAGTATTCGAGGAGGGCGTGCTCGAGTCATCTGTCATCCCTCTTTGCGCAGCGTTGGCCGCTCAGGAGCATGGGGACGCGAGACGTGCCCTGGACCTCCTGCGCGTGGCGGCAGAGATCGCGGACAGGAGTCACGTTCCAGTGGTGACCGAATCGGACGTCGTGAAGGCGAAGAACAAGATCGAGCTGGACTGCGTGACCGAAACGATTCGAACTCTCCCAGTTCAATCAAAGCTCGTGCTGATGGGCATCCTCCTGAACAACGAGCGCGGGGACAGCAAGTTGACGACAGGAGACCTGTACGAGACCTACAAGGAACTGTGCCAATGCATCTCGATGACGATCTTGACGCAGCGCAGGATCACTGATCTGATCTCAGAGCTCGATATGCTCGGAATAATCCACGCCCGGGTGAAATCCTTCGGAAGAGGGGGGAGAACGAAGGAGATCGAACCGAGCGTGCCCGTGGTGGAAGCACGGAAGATCCTGGAAGAAGACGAGATACTGAGCCAGCTGAAGAACTACACGTTGCGGTACCAGACCACTCTCATGTGAGTGCTAGGGTCGCGTCGGAGGCTGGTCGGGGGTCTTGTCAAGGACTTCCGCTTCCACCTTTTTCTCTTTTTCAGATTCTGCGGATTCCTTCTCCAAAAGCTCCGCGGTTCTTTTCTTCGAGATTTCTCGCTTCTCCCGATATGTGAGAGAGATGTCTATGATTATGGGCGTCGCAACTATGATCGCCAGCGATGCCCACAGGTTTCGGACGCTGTTGTCCGGGGAAGGGCTGCCCAACGATCCCGTGGACCAAAGCTTCAGTAGTCCGAACCATGGGATCTCTCCTCTGGCTTTGCCCACGACCCACTCGAGGTCGACAGGCCCGGAGGCAGCGTACATCTGATCCGTTCCGAGGTTGTGATCCCCTTTCGTTATGAATCCGCTTCTGTGGCTGGACGCAAGACTCCGAACGTCAATCGTGACCGAGAGATGGTTGTATCCTACGTTGCTAATCGTCAGAGAACTCGTCAGCCTGTCCCAGGTATCAGTCGGGTCGGATGTCGACCACTTGTCCGTTGCTGCTTGGCGGAGCGATTCCGACCGGTAGCTCGTTCCGTCCGAGTTGATCTCCAGGTAGATCAATGCTCTGTGGATTATCGGTGTGATGGCGTCGGACCCCCCGCGCTTGTAAATCACGACGTCGCCGTAATCGCCGTAGGTCTTGTGCCCAGAAACCTGGCTGTCCATGTATGTTTCGATGTCGGAAAGGGAATCGACCTTCTTCACAAGGACGAGATCTCCGGTGTCTATCGTGCCTATGCTGCTGTGGTTGTCATCGCCATGCATCATGCTGTTGGACTCGACTACGACCAACGGAGGCCACAATCCCGTATACGCAAACATTGCGAGCAGGACCAGTGCCACGAATGCGGCCGCCACTGCCGCATCGCGCAGGAAGGTCGCGATGGACCGATACTTCTTCGGAATCCTGCTCGGCTTGGTCCACACTTCTGCCACAGCGTTGTGAGCGAACCTCATATATAAAATGGATATGGTGCGTCAGTTCCCCGCACGCCTTTGGCCGATTGCAGCCTTGATCCAGGTGCTCTCTTCCCTGAATGTGCAATTAGATAAGCATATTCATCGATGCTGGCCCGCATATCAATCAGTCTTCCGGAGGAAACACCGATGCAAGTGAAAGAACCGATAGGCGGGCAACTAGAGGTGTTGTCCAAGAGCGACGTTGAGCAGATCCATGGCGCGACAATGGAGGTTCTCATCAGGCTAGGAGTCAAGGTGTGGTCCTCTGCCGCGCTCAGGCTTTTCGAAGATGCTGGTGCGGAGGTCAACAAGAAGACGATGACGGCCAAGCTGTCGGAAGAGCTCGTGTCGGAAACGATCCACAAGGCGCCTTCGCACTTCGAATTCTACGGTCGAGATCCAGCCTACAAGTTGCTCATGGGCAAGAACCGAGTCCACTTCTCCCTCTGTGGACAAGGTGTCAAGGTCCAAGACGTGGACGGCAGGATTCGATTGGCCACGGTCAAAGACGTCGAGAACATGGCTAGGATGGCGGATTACTTCGACGACATCCACCACTCGTCCATGATGACCACCCCGATGGATGTCCCTCCCGAGACCATGCACATCCACGCCCTCTGGGCAAATCTGAAGAACGCTAGGAAGACGACGGATGGCTATAACCACGGTGCCAAGTGGGCGGAGGAGACTCTGCGCCTTGGTGCCATCGTCAGGGGCGGTATGGACGAGCTTATGAAGAAGCCCATGCTCCTTGGGTTCACAAACCCGGTGAGCCCTATGCAGCTCTCGAAGGAGTTGATCGAGGGGGCGATCATCTACGCGAAGCACAATCAGCCTGTCCTGTACGCACCTGAGGCGTTATCGGGTGGCACCGCACCTTCAACGCTCGCAGGTCTCCTTGTCCAGCAGAATGCCGAGGTGCTCAGCGGGATCATGGTGTCTCAGCTCGCCAAGGCGGGGGCGCCGGTTCTTTACGGGACTGTCTCGGCTGCGATGGACATGAGGACTGGAGCCCCTGCGCTGGGCGGTCCCGAGGTTGGTTTGATCAACCTTGCGACGGCTCAACTGGCCAGACACTACGGACTACCGTGCAGAGGCACTGGTGGGAACACAGACTCGAAGTTGGTCGATGTCCAAGCGGGGATTGAATCGACGCTGAGTCTTCTTTTGGCAGCTTACTCTGGCATGAACTTCATCTATGACGCCGCAGGGTCGCTTGATGGAAGCATCGCAACATCCTACGGGAAGATAGTGGTTGACGCTGAGATATGCGGCATGGTCACGAGGATTCTCCGAGGCATAGAAGTGACGGATGAGACTCTGGCAGTCGACGAGATAGTCAAGGCTGGGCCGTCCGCGAACTATCTCGGGACCCCTTTCACAATGAAGATGTTCCGTAAGGAGCACTACATGCCGATGTTGCTCGATAGGCGATCGAGGGACGCATGGGAAGCCGATGGGGGAAGAGGAATGGAGATTGCCGCTAGAGAGAAGGCTAAGCAGATCCTGAAGGATCATCACCCGGAACCACTCCCTAAGGACGTCTTGATACAAGGGGACGCCTTCGTGAAGGAAGTCATGAGGATCTACGGACACTGATCTCAGCTCCTCCTCTCGACAGAAAGTTAGAAATGCCATAATGGGATTGAGGCCAGAGAGGCTTGTCGTGACAGAGCACCGCAACTCGAGGATCTCGAAAGACCATTACTTCATGAACATCGCAATCGAGGTCGCTCGCAGAAGCACATGCACAAGGCGGCAGATCGGAGCGCTCATCGTCAGCGACGTCGGGGAGATCAAGAGCACAGGCTACAACGGGAATCCGCGCGGACTTCCGCACTGTCACGAGATCGGCTGCATCAGGGACAAGCTCAACATACCATCTGGCACTCGACTCGAGACATGCACGGCAGTGCACGCCGAACAGAACGCGCTCATTCAGGCGGGGACGAATGCGCGGGGGTCAACACTGTACTCGACGATCGTC
>JALHSX010000097.1 GCA_022865445.1 Thermoplasmata archaeon
GGCAGATTTTACTCGATTGTTCGAGTGTGCTCTAGCTACTGACTGCTTTCGACCGACTTGTGATCGTGTTCATGGACATGCGCATGGATGTGTCTGCCCTCTCGGTCGATCACCTTGGAGAGCTGCGCCACAGCTTGATCCATTGACACGGGAAGCGCATCAACAGAATAGCCCATGGAGCCAAGGACGCTGAAGAGTCTTGAGACAGGCGGAATCTCTAGTCCAGCTCGTTCGAGCACGTCCCTCGACATCACCAGATCCCTCATCGTGCCCTCCATGAGGATCCCGACATTGAGCACGACCGCCCTGTCCACTATCTCAGCCGCAGCCTCGAGGTCGTGGGTGGCGATGAGCATGGATCTGTCCATGCCCTTGAGCAGCTTGATCAGCCCTGACCGGGCTCTCGGGTCCAGGCCCGAAGTGGGTTCGTCGAGGAGCAGGATGTTTGGGTCCATGGCCATTATGCCCGCGATCGCGACTCGCTTCTTCATCCCGTAGCTCAGCTTGTGCGGTTTTCGCTTCGCGAGCGTCTCCACTCCCGCGCTTCTCAAGCCTTTTGAGACGCGACCATCGATGTCATCCAGTCTCAGGTTGCGGGGACCGAAAGCAACATCCTCTTCGACGGTGGGCATGAAGATCTGGTCGTCTGGGTCCTGGAAGAGCAACCCTACCATCTTCCGCAGGTCGTCCGCACTCGATTCTGTCAGTGTCTGAGAGTCGATCAGCACCTTCCCCGTGAAAGGCATCCTGAAACCTGCTATGAGATGTAGTAGGGTCGATTTTCCGGCGCCGTTCGGACCCACGATAGCGACCTTTTCTCCCCTCTCCAGCGACAGTGAGACGTTCTCCAGGGCGACAGTGCCATCCTCGTACGAGAACCCCAGGCTCTCAATCTCGAGCGGCCTCACTGCACCACTCCCAGCTGCAGTGTCAGCAGAATGCTTGCTACAATGACAAGACTGGAGACGAAGGAGGTGTCGAGAACAGTGATGTGCGACTTCTTCCAAGGCATCAGCTCGCCGTTGAACCCCTTTCCCTTGAGCCCTTCATAGATCCTGTCGCCCCTTCCGATCGACCGGACCAGCACCATGCCCGCGGTGTAGGAAATGATCCTCAGACCGTACCTGTCCAGTAGGCTCCTGCCCCCGGTGAACCCCCGAGCCTTTCGTGCGAGGGTCATCCTCGCGAGCTCTTCTGACATGAGTTGGATGTATCTCTGGGTCAGCATGAGAAGCGTCGTGATGATAGCGGGCACGCGGAACCGTCTCAGACCCGAGAATAGGTCGAAGCTCTCCGTTCCGGCAGCGAGGACTAGCAGCGGCAGGACGCACGCCGAAGTCCTGGCCCACATCTGGATTCCGCGCTCCCAGCCGCCGAAGAGAAAGACGGAGACAGATGCGAGGAGGATGAACGGCAGCGCTGCGAGATACATCTTGGCGAGATGAGCTAGCGGGAGCATGCTGACGACGGTCATCGTGAGTGCCACAGCGAGCGACGCGAACACCAACTCTGCGCGGGTCAAGGTCGCGGAAACCACTATGAAGACGAACACGCCTGCCAACTTGGCCCTCGCATCCAGTCTGCCGAACCAGACCTCATTAGCATGTTCATCAAGTCGGTAGTTGCCCTGGCCGCGGACATGGGCGACTATCATGGGTTCGTTCCTCCGCTACCTCTCATCCTGACCAGCTTCATCATTCCCAACGCGACGAGAGCGACAGAGAGGAACCCTAGGAGGCCGGCAAAAAGCGCGCTGAAATAGTCCTGGCCATAGCTGAATGGGCTCACTATCAGCGGCTCGCTCTCCGCTACATTGGCATTCTCCATTGTCTTTTCGAGGCCGTCCTTTCCAGCGCTGGCATACAGGAAATAAAGCGGGAGGGCGAGGGCGAAGACGACGACGATCGCAACGACCGCCCTTGCCGTGTTGCCACATATCAGTGCCCTCAATCCGGGAAGCGCTTTCCTTGTTGGGCTGGCCGAAGTGACTGCGTCTGGCAGCACGCTCCATAGATAGGCAAGAACCCCAGCTGTTATGATTCCCTCGCCTACGCCGATGACCGCGTGCATACCCAGCATCGTAGGGACCGACACCGTGGCCGCTATCCCGTATGCACCTGATGACACCGCATAGCTGACCGCAAGCTCCGCAGCGCATGCCGCTGCGGCAACGAACACCGATGCCCAGGCAGCGGCACCAACAACAAAGCCACTGGCAGCACTACTTCTTCCTCCCTTCTCGGTCATCGTTTTCAGCAGCGTGTAGACTCCCCAGCCCGTCAGCGGTGCAATCACTGCCATGTTCAGTGCGTTCAGGCCCAGCGCTGTGATGCCCCCATCCCCGAACATCAAGGCCTGAATGAGCAGGACGACAGTCATGCCGATGACCGCGACCGTTGGACCTGCGATGATTGCGAACAGGGCACCTCCGACCAGGTGGCCAGTCGTCCCTCCCCCGATGGGGAAATTGAGCATCTGCGCCACGAAGATCCCCGCGGACAGGACTGCCACCCTTGGCAGGTTCTTCTCCTTGACTCTGTGGCCTGCCAGTATCAGGACTGCCCCCAAGACCACCAGGAACTCGATCCATCCAATCGCGCTGACAGTGGGATCCATCAGCCCGTCAGGTATGTGCATCCAGACACTCTCAAGTAATACAATTTTGAACTTTCGTAATACCGAATGGAAGGTTTGTACATAAACCCTTCCTTGGACTGCTGGCAATGCTTATGATGGGGCATGCCGTTCCACTGTCGATGGCGGAGAAGACTAGGATATCCCTTAGCGTCTCGAAGCGTCTGCTAGAGGAGATCGACACATTGGCTCATAGCCTCGGGCACCCAACAAGATCCAGCGCGATAAGCGAGGCGATGCGCGAGTTTCTGACAAACAGGAAATGGGATATCGCCAAGAAGGGCGAGGTGCCAGGTGTGATCCTCGTGACCTATGACCATCACTCCCGGGGAGTGAACAGAGCGCTTACGGAACTCCAGCATGACTATCCGGATGTCATCTCAGCCACGATGCATATCCATCTGTCCAAACACACTTGCCTGGAAGTCATCGCGTTCAGGGGTGAAGCCAACAGGGTCAGGGCATTGGCAAGGATGCTCCAATCTCAGAAAGGGGTTGTTGACCTGAAGCTCCTGACCTCTCCGGCTTGATCGAGCCGGTTCTATCAACAATGCGAAATTATGTTCATATAAAGAATGCTATCCATACATATTGTACGATTTTAGGCATAGTGCATGGAAGGTGTTTCTAGGGGGTTGCCCGAGTTCGCGAGCCTAGGGGTGACCCCCGACTAGAATCAGGATGATTGCTGTCCCAAGCCCCGCTATCACAAATCTCAGGCCGGTGTACACGATCATCTCCTTGATCAAGCTGCCCAAGTAGGCACCAAGGACGAACAGGAATACGAGGGTCATCGCGATTGCCGTCACGACCGCCTGGTCCAATTCCATGAAGAAGAAAGGGACCAATGGTACGAATGCGGCCAGAAGAGGTGCAACACCATGGACTATTGCGCTCACCGAGATGCTGACCTTCATTGCACCTATCCGATCGCCCTCCACCGGTCGAAGCATCGCCTTCTCAAGATGTTGATGGCTGAGCACATGCTCCACCCGTTCTGCCTCGTAGGCCCCGACGGTGCTCGAGACGGCCAAGGCAATGCCGCCCGCCAACCCGGCGCCTATTATGAGTTGTCTCGCCAGCTCCGGGTGATTGATCCCCTCCCCAACATATGCGCCGAGGATGACGCCGAGGATTGTAAGAGCGCCATCGAACGCTCCGATCACGAAGTAGCGTCTCACGATCGCGCCTGACTTGGTGAGTTTGAACTGGAATCTCACCTTCTTCAGCCAAGCAGACATGATCGACATCTGGTGATCACTCTTTCTCCAGGCTCGATTTGATGAGAGCAACGACCCTGTCGACTGCAGTTTCGAGCTTGCTAGCGTCCGTGCCTCCGCCCTGGGCGAAGTCCGGTTTTCCGCCCCCAGAACCATTGACGATGCTCATGGCTTCCTTGACCAATGGCCTGCAATCGATCTGCAAGTCCTGGCTCCTGGCGACGACGACCTTCGCCCCGTTCTCGTCAGACCCGAGCACGGCCACCGTCTTGGGATGGCCAATCAGCTCCTTGGCCAGGTTAACCAGATGCTTCATGTCCTCCGATTCGACGAATCTCACGATCTTGACGCCCTTCACCTGGAGGGCTTTCTGCACGAGGTCCTCCACGGTCTCGCCGACTCTTCCCTTCTTCATCTCTTCGATCTCTCTGGCCAATTCCTTCCTGTCAGCCATGAGCCTGTTGACGGCCTCGTCTATTCTCTCCGGGGTCGTGTTCAGTTTGGCACTGGCATCGACGACAGCCTTCCAGAACCCTATCATCTGTTCCACGGCGGGCATCCCAGAAACGAATTCCAGCCTCACGACGCCGTCTTGGATTCGCTTGGTTCTGAGGATCTTTATCGCGCCGACCTCGAGGGAA